>CAZGIZ010000018.1:0-42337 GCA_964526655.1 uncultured Desulfobacteraceae bacterium
CGAAAATTAACTTATTTTAGATAGCACAAAGAAAAGCATGAGGCAAAGGAAAAAACAGGCCATTATGTTTCGGAAAACCAAAGGAGACGACCGGACGGCGCCGGTCAAAACAGTCATGAAGCAGGAGGCGCGGCTTTGAAAACATAATCTGATGGACTTTTGCAAGGAGGCCGGGAAGTAAATCCTTGCAACTTGTGAAATAAACTTATAGACATTAATGGAATATTATCATGACCAGGCCCTGCATTCCATCCATAAATCAGATAATTTCGCAGATTAAAAAATCCAGAAAAAGTGAAATAACATAGAGAATCTTATCATGCCAAAGGAAACCAAAGGAAAAAATAGAACGAGCAAAGAGACATCAATTCGCCTGTCTGAAAAAAGGAAAAATGCCTCAGAAGATCCCGCACCGGAAGAGGCGATGAACCGTTTTGAATTCCACCGTCATGCCATGGCGCTTTTGCCTGATCCCGAAGACAAGAGGCCGGGAGTGTCATTTTTCATGAAAAAGGACGATCGGGATCTGGGAGAGCGGTTCTGTTCCTGCTCCCTCTCCAAAAAGAGGACCTGTCCCCATATCATGCAGCTTATGCAGGTGTATAAGATACTAAGGAAAAATTTACATGGAAAGAGTCCGGACGAGGATTTCAGGGCGAGCATCTGGTACCGGATAGCCTCCATACTTGCAGATGGAGATATGACTGACCTCAAGGACATCCGTCTCAGGACCATATCCAATAAGGCCGGTCCAGTGACCGTGATATCGGATTCAAGGGAAAGGGAATTGTTCCGCTATCTATCCCGGGGCGCGGATCTCTCAAGATTTATAGAGCGCTGCCTTGAAACCCCCCAGAGCGGGGATGATATGGCGCCCAACAGGAGCGCGATCCTCAGCAGACTGTCTTCCTACACATTGACAGAGAACGAATGGATGATGCGTGAGAGAGGATTCAAGACCCGGAGACAGGCCCTCGAGGAAAGCTTCTGGTTTCGAGCAGCCTATCACGGATATCGCGAGTTCGGGGCAACCGGATGTACCTTTCATCCCAACATCGAGAAGAGGTCCGGATTATTCATGGTGATCTGTAGGGATGGTTCCGGCAATCAGGTATTCCGCCTGGCAGTCCCGCGAAATATGGTAAAACGGCTAATCTATTCCCTGGAAAAATTCCTTCCCAATCAGCATTGTATGCCTATCCACCCGATTCCCCTTAAATCTATTTTTAATATTGCCATGAATACAGATCTGGACCTGGAGGTGCGCCCCCTTATCCGGGTGATACAGGAGGACGGCGAGGCAAAATTTTTTGAGCGGGAGGACCTGGAACGTTTTCGATATGGCGATCTGGTCTATATCCCCGAGCTTGGTCTCATGGCCGAACTGGAAAGGCCCGGAAGGGAAAGGAAATTCAAGGCCCCTGTCAGGATGGTCCTCAAGAGGTCCCAGGTGCCTGCGTTTTTGGACGAATTCGGCGAAGAGCTTATAAATGATGCCAACATAATAGATCCGGAGATCGGGGCCCTTCAGATAATAAGGCGGTATGACCGGGTAGAGATAAGCCCCGGGGCCATAGACAGGGACTGGTGCTGGCTTTCCGTGAAATACGGCTTCGGCAATCATTGGCTGTCCCTGAGGGATATCCTGAGCACCCGGAAAGAAGGCCAGAGATACATTGCGACTTCCGATGGTTGGATTGACTTCCAATCACCCGAACTCTCGGGTATCTCCGCACTCTTTAAAGATATCGAACTTTCAGGCACGGAAGACGAGATAAAATTCTCCCGCATGGATCTCTTCCGCCTGAAAACGGCAAGCGGAAGGCCCCTTAAAATATCCGGGGGGGACGGCTCAGGAGAAATGCTGAAACAGATATTGGAGCTTAGACCTTCAAGGCCTTTTCCAGAGTTGAAAGGGATGAGATCGGCCTTGAGGCCCTATCAGAAACTGGGGTCGGAGTGGATTACATTCCTGTTTGAAAACGGGTTTGGAGGGCTCCTCTGCGATGACATGGGACTGGGCAAGACCCACCAGGTAATGGCCTTTATGCTCGCCCTGCAGGAACATTTCGGGGTCGAATGCCCGTCTTTGGTAATATGCCCCACGACCGTCCTGAGCCACTGGAGAGAAAAAATTCGTGAGCACACGCCTTCTCTCAAAGCAAGAGTTTATTACGGCGGGGACCGGGATCTGGCCGATGCATATAAGGACGGGAATCTATTGATCACCTCCTATGGCATACTGCTTAGAGACATAGAACAGTTGAAGAAACATCCATTTACAGTCGCAGTTTTTGATGAGATTCAGCATATCAAGAACCCCTCCACCAAGGCGTACAGGGCCGCGCTGGACATAGACGCGAAGATGAAGATCGGCCTTACGGGCACGCCCATTGAAAACAGGCTTGAGGAGTTGAAGGCCCTTATGGACCTGACAGTGCCGGGTTATCTGGGCACGGACGAACACTTCGAGGAAAGATATTCGCGCCCTGTCCAGGTTGCCCGGGATTCAGACAGGCAGATGGAATTGAGCAGGGTCATATCTCCGTTCACTCTGCGTCGTCTTAAGAAGACCGTCCTGGATGAACTGCCTGAAAAGATAGAGGATATACGTTCATGCTCGCTAAGCGACGATCAGGTGAAGCTCTACCGGGACGCCGTATCCTCAAGGGGAGGCAGCCTCCTTGAGACCCTCAGGAACGGCGAGGCGCCGGTCCCCTATATCCACATCTTTGCCCTCCTGAACCTGCTTAAACAGATCTGCGATCATCCCGCCCTGATAGAGAAGAGGCCTGAGGATTATGAGAAATACCGGTCAGGGAAATGGGACCTCTTTGAGGAACTCCTGACCGAAGGGATAGGCAGCGACCAGAAAGTGGTCGTCTATAGCCAGTATCTTGGGATGATAGAGATAATGGAGAGATTTCTGAAAAAATTGGGCATAGGCTTTGTGAGCCTCACGGGATCGAGCCGCAAAAGGGGTGAAATCATAGAGCGTTTCAACAATGACCCTGACTGCCGGGTCTTTATCGGGAGTCTTAAGGCCGGTGGAGTGGGAATTGACCTGATAGCGGCGTCTGTCGTAATCCATTATGACCGCTGGTGGAATGCGGCAAGAGAAGACCAGGCCACTGACCGTGTCCACAGGATCGGGCAGAAACGGGGTGTCCAGGTCTTTAAGCTGATTACCGAAGGCACCCTCGAGGAAAAGATATCGGCCATTATTGAAAGAAAACGGAATTTAATGGACAGTATTGTCAGGGAGGATGACCCCGGCCTGCTCAAGGCATTTTCAAGAGAAGAACTGATCAACCTGATTGATTTTTAGACGCCCCTTTTTCAAACTCTTCTATCTTCTTAAGGAGTTCCTCAATGTACTCATCATGGAAGGGCAGTGAATCCCGGTTCTCCATCATCTCTCTTTTGAATTTTATGACGGCCTCTGTGTGTCTTTGCCGGGCCGATTCGGTCTTCAGTTCCAGGGCCTTTTGCATGCTCGCAAGGACATTCTTCCACTCCTTCCTGAATTGATCAACAGACCCCCACTTCCCGAGGTTATCCATCCCCGAGTATATCCCGTGATCCTTACCTGAATCCCTGAGGCGCTCCATCCTCCTGTCATCCTTGTGGCATGCGAACCTGAATTCGCAATAGCGACAGCGCATCCCGTCCACCGTGTGGTGAAATCGCCCCCTCTGGACAATCTCCATCAACCGGTCCACGAACTGGTCCAGGAGGCTGATCCCGCTGATATCAAGGCCTTTGACCTCATCAGCGTGGTCGATTATCACCTGTTTGAGAGGACCCTCCATTAAAAAAACATCCTTTTTCAGGGCATAAAAGGCGGCAGTCACCCTTCTGACCTTAAGGCCTGTTCTCAGTGCCCTTATGTAGACGGGTAGCTGAAAATTGAGCCCCTTTTTGATCAGGCTCCATGAGGGGATGGAGCCGCTCTTATAATCATAGACATGCACCATTTCATGATCCTTTTTGTCCCTGTCAAAGCGATCGATATAACCCCTGAGCCCTGTGTTCCCGAACCGTACCATGGGACTGTCTTTGTAACCGAATTCGTATTCGATTCCCTGGGGGATCCTGTCCCCGAAGGCATTTTCCTCAAATCGGAGGAGACGCGCCAGGATTCCTTCCCTGGCCTTTATATCCACACTCGTGTCTCTTGATTCCCGGTCCAGGCCCCCGACCAATTCCCTCTTCTGTGGCTCGAAGAATTCAAGCCTTTTGAGAAAAGGCCTTTCTGTAAAATATTCCTCCGCCGCTTCCATCGCCTGGGGAAAGGCCCTTTCCAGGCCTATGTCCGCGATATTTTTCCCCTGGTCCCGCAGTCTCCTGAAAAAGATGCTCAATATTGAATGGATATGCTCTCCCATGTCCCTCTGTGAGGCCTCGGGACCGGGCTCCTCAAACGTTTTCAATCCGTAGACCCGCTCAAACAGGTACCGCATGGGACAGTTTGCAAGGGTCTCAAGCTGGGAAGGCGAGAAGAGACCTGATCTGCCCCTCAGAAAATCATCAAACCTGTCTGCAACATCCACCAGCCCGTCATATTCAAAAAGCCCGTCCACGGCCCACCTGGAGACCATCGCCCTGATTCCCCTTGTGAGACCCTGAACAGGGGCGTCTCTTTTCAACAGTACCTGTTTTAATGGAAAAGGATCTTCCCCGGCCCCCTCTTCAAAACCGTCCTTTTTGATGCACGCATTTAACATCTCATTTTCAGAGGAGATATACGGGTTGTCCTCCCATTTGAACAGGGTCTCCAGGACTCCTGGACCGGTTTCAGGAGAAATCCCCGTCGTTATTGATTCGAGATCCATGAGGGCCTGGGAGGGTCGAACCTCTTTCTCTTCAGAATATCCGGGATAGGAAAGATAAAGGAACTTCCGATAGTTCCTGAGGAGGTGGCTGAAGAGGTATTTCGATTGATCAACACTGTCCAGCACCCTGAAAGGCCCCCCCGGGGAATCTGGAAGGATAAAATCAGACTCTTCCCTGAGGGGGAATTTGTCCGCGGTCATGCCGCCTGCAAATACATAGTCAAAGGCCCTTCCCCTGGTCTCCAGCCACTGGGATACGCGTATGACATTGGGATTTCTCTCATCAAGGAGATAGGCCCCATTGAGCCTCTGGGTGAAGGCCCTGTAAAAACCCGTAAGGAGCTCACGGCCGGTCCCGATCCTGAATAGCCTCTCCGCGACCATTAATTCCCTCTGGCTGGCGAGGAGGAGTTCGCTCAACAGGGAATAGGCCTTCAGATCCCTCTTTATAATCACCCTGAGGGTCCCGGTTTCAAGGGATGTCTCAGGGGGCGGGACATTGACAATACCATCCGGAAGCCCTAATTCCGCCAAGATTCGAAAAAAGACATCCGATATCCCCTGGGGATCATCCTGACGGGCAAGCTCATAAAAGGTCCTCAGTCTGTGATCCAGGTGATTGACCTGGACAAGAAACCCGTAGTATTCGGACCGCCAGTCATCTCTTTCTCCGGGATCCCTGACATTTTGAAATCTCTCCCCGTAAAAATCCCTGATCCGGGCAAGACCGCTTCCCTTGAGTCCGGAAAGACCGTCACCCATGTTGTTGAGCCCGCATCTCCTGACAACCCTGTTAAACAGGGATATATCCATTCCGCTCTCTTTCCCGATCTCTTTTTCCGCTGAAAAAACCGTGTCTCCCGGGAGGAGATATTCCTTCAGGAGCGGTGCATGGTCCTTGAAATCAATAGCCAAGGCCCTGTCTGTAACTGCCCGGACCAGGTCCATGCTGAAGAGACCAGAGATATCCTCCCACTTGAACCGGTTTACCGCTATTTTGAAGATATAGAGAAACAGACCCGAGATGGGATGTGAGGCAAGGGAAAGGCCCATGGTCAGGCTCAAGGGCAGGCCGTATTCGCTGAATATCTCGGAAATAAGCGACGAATAGTCCTTCAGGCTCGGGAAGATGACCCTTATCCTCCCCAGATCCCTTGAGACATCCAGCCCGTCTTCGTGTATAATCCGCTTGATCTCCCGGGCAATTGCCCTGACCTCATCCACCCTGTCGGCAAAGGACCTGATCTTGAGATTATTACTCCCAGTTCCTTCCATCCGCCCGTTTGTGTAAACCCCCGCGGCCAGGGGGTTGGGAAATGCGGTTTCATCGGCCCTTTCCAGGCGGGATTCAATGCCTGCCTCTTCCAGCCGATCCATGAGCGATACCAGCGGGGCAAAGACCCTGTAGGCCTCCATGCCATCTCGCTGAGGGGTTATATCCCCGTCCCCGTCATGTTGTTCCCTCCCCCTTCTCCCGATCGAGCCCCTCAGTTCCCCAATAGGGTCCTCCGTCCTGCTGTCAAAATCCACAAGCCACCAGACCTCATCGGCCAGCGTGAAGAGGTGAAACAGTATCTCTTCCTCAATCCTCGTAAGATGAATAAAGCCGTCGAATACTATTACATCCTTTTTGCCTATCGGTTCGGGTCTGCCGCCTTCCTTTAAGTAGTCCCCTACGCTGGATATCACATCGTCTTCATCGTATCCCTTGATCTCCCTCTTGGCCTCTTCATAATCGCCGTATAGCCATATCAGGTCGCTTTCCAGGGCATATCTTTCCTCCCCGGATCCATAGACCCTCTCTTCCAGCCTGATTATCCTGCCCGCCAGGTCATGGGCAAACATGTCCTGGTAATTGTTACTTCTGAGCAGGGAGAAAAATCCGGCTATGGCCCGGTATACCCCGGGGAAATCGATTTCCCTTTCATGATCCCTGAACAGGGAAGAAAAATAGATTAGGCCGTCAGGCTGATTTCGGCGCCTCTCAAGGGCCTTTTTCACGAGCATGTACCTGAGCGGGTCGTCAAGGTTTCTGTACCCCTTGAATCGTTCGTGCCTTATTTCCTCTTCAAAGATCTGGTGTATGACCCCCTTCAGTGTATTTTCCCTCTTTTTGGGCCAGAAAAGGGGATCAGTCTCCAATTCCATGACCCGGCCCTTTGTGGGGACAATATGAAGGATGGACCCGGACCCAAGGGAGGCGATTTTTTCCGTCAGCAGGCGCTGTCTCGAATCAACGCTCCGCCCGACAAGATAGCTGATTTTAACCATGTCTCTGAATCTTCCTCTACCCTACCCCTATGCTTACTGGCGGCTGGACCGGCTTTATGCCCGCCCCACGCAAGTATACACATTTTCACGTTTCTTTGCCAGGATTTGCAGGGACGCCGGCCGTCTCAATACGTTATCTTGATCCGATTGAGGTAATGCCCGGTGATAAAATGTGAGTAAAAAGCGGCATTGACCTTCACCTTGATTGACGGTAATCTATAATTATGATTATTCTTCACCTGGTGGAATTCCAAAAAGCTATCCCCTTGAAGAGAAACACAGTGACTGACTTTAACAACGAAGGACCTGGAAAAAGGATTGATCATGCCGGAAGGCTCTGAGACAAAAATCCGCGACAAACATGGAGAATCCTGTGGAGATCGTACCTCTGAACCGGAATCAATGAACAGGCGGCTCGGGCAGGATATGGAAGAACTCCTCCTGGAGATCGCGAATGTAAGACAATCAGAGCAAAAATTCCGGACATTTGTAAATACCGCAAGTGATTTTATGTATATGGCGGATGAAAAAGGATATTTCACTTTTGTAAACGAATCCATGTCAAGGAGCCTTGCATATCTCGAGGAAGAGATCATCGGGATGCATATCTCTCAGGCCGTAAAGAAGGTGATTGTAGAAGAGGAGATCCTGAAAAAGCCTACCAAGTCAATGGCCCAGGGTGAAATCAGCATTGAAGTCGAATGGATCGGAAAAGGGGGCAAGGAGATATACGGGGAAATAAAGGTTATCGCCCTCTATGATAGCGAGGGGAAATTCAAGGGGAGTCGCGGTGTGTTCCGGGACCTTACGGAACGCAAAAGGGCGGAAACGGCATTGCAGGAGAGCGAGAAGCGTTATCGAATGCTGGTGGAGTCAATGCGCGACGGCCTTGTTATACAGGATGATGGCGATATAATCACTTATGTCAACAACAGCTTTCTCAACATGTTGGGATACCCGGAACAGGAGATCATCGGGAGATCGATATTGGATTTTATAGACGGCCCCGGCGCCTCGCCGATTCAGAAAACCCGGATGAAACATATGGAGGTCTCTGATAGGTCCTGTGAGGTTGTGCTCAGGCGTAAAGACGGGTTGAAGATCCCTTCGATCATATCTCCCCAGCCCATATACGATCATGACAGGAATTTTTTGGGAAATCTATCCGTTGTAACCGATATCACCTCATTGAAGCAGGCCGAGAACGCCCTGAGGCTCTCAAATGAGATATTGTCAAATGAGCATGATCAAAGAAAGATGTTATCTAAAAGGCTCATTGATTTCCTCGAGCAAATCCGGCTTCAGATAGCCATGGAACTACACGACCATATCGGGCAGAACCTGACTTCCTTCAAAATGAGCCTTGAGGTGCTCCGCAATCAATTAAGGCCCTCTGATCCCCTCCTGGAATCTCAGATAAAAGCCATTGAAGAAAAGGCCGTTCAACTCTTAAAAGACGTCAAGAATATATCTCACGGACTCAGGCCGAGCATTCTTGACGCTTACGGCCTGGAATCTTCCCTCAAGGAATCCTTTAATGAAATCCAGGGGGATAGGGATATAGAAATCCATTTTTTCAGCAGCAATGTCCCGAAGCGATTTGACCGCGAGAAGGAGCTGGCCATATACCGGATAGCCCAGGAGGCCCTTTCAAACATCTGCAAGCATTCCAGGGCAAAAAATGTTCATGTGAATCTGATCAGGAAAGACTGCTGCATTTCCCTGAGTGTTGAGGACGACGGAGAAGGCTTTGACCAGGAGGAGATCATGAAGACTTCGTTGGGGAAAGGCCCCCTTGGACTCCTCATTATGCGCGAGAGGGCCGTGCAATTGGACGGGGAGCTGACCATCGAATCTGGGATCGGTAAGGGCACCCATATCCTGGCCGAGATACCTATTTAGGCCTTGTCCGTTGTTTGTTGTCAGTTGTCGGTAAACCGACATTACCCGAATTCCAGGTCCGTCAGGAAATTGTTTATTAATTCAGGAAATTCAATTCCTATGATCAAAATCTTAATCGTGGATGACCATCGGGTTGTAATCGAGGGGATCAAGAGCGCCCTGCGCGAGGACCCCGAGTTTGAGGTCGTGGGTGAGACAGTGGACGGCCTCAGGGCCCTGGAACTTGTAAGGTCCTTAAACCCCGATATTGTTATCATGGACATCTCGATGCCGAATCTCAACGGAATAGAGGCCACAAAGCGGATCAAGAAAGAGAGACCCTGGATCGGAGTTGTCATCTTTACAATGTACTCCAATAAGGAATTCGTTATCGACCTTTTCAAGGCCGGCATTTCCGCGTATATCCTGAAGGACGATCCACTTACGGATCTGGTATTCGCCATTAAGGCCGTCAAAGGAGGCGGGACCTATTTCAGCACAATGGCCCCTTCCGTGTTGCTCAATCACATGAAGGAATTAGAGGAAGGAACCGCAGTAAAAGATTATTATTTTCGACTGAGTCAGAGGGAGAAAGAGGTCTTCCGGCTCCTGGCCGAGGGCAAGAGCATCAGGGAAATAGCCGCTATCCTGTTCATAAGCCCAAAGACAGTCGAATCCCACAAATACAATATAATGGAAAAGCTGCATGTGCGGTCCATCATCGATCTTACCAAGATGGCCATCAGGAAAAACCTTATAGAGGTATAGAGGGATTGGAACCCTGAACCTGGAACCGATCATTTTAGGCAAGAATAAAATTGAAGAAAAAAATCCGGATAAAAACCCAGGGGCTCAGCCGTCTCATGGTCTATATGCTGGGACACAGACCCTTTGAATTCGGACTGGTCCCTGATGAAGAAGGTTTTGTAACATACAGGGAACTCCTCCGGTCCATCAATGAAGAGCCGGGATGGGGCCATATCAGGCAGGGAAACATCAATGAGGTACTTCTAAGCGAAGAGCGGTCCCTCTTTGAGACAGAAAAGGGCCTGATCCGGACAAACCTCAGGCACTGGAATCTCGACACAAAAAGGCCTTCCCAATCAATACCAAAAATCCTCTTTACGGGAATAAGGCGAAGGGCGCATTCCGTGGTTATGGACAAGGGGCTCCGGGCAAATGAAGGGACATACCACATCCTGTCACCAGATAAAAAAATGGCGGAACGGATAGGCAGGCGTCGTGATCAAGAGCCCGTTCTGCTGGAAGTAATGGCGGCCCAGGCCCATAAAGAAGGTATCCGTTTCCATGAATTCGGCGATCTCTTCCTTGCCCTTGAGATACCGGCCATGTACATAGCGGGGCCGCCCATACCAAAAGAGAAGATAATAAAGGCCGGGGAATCTGGCCCCAGGGAGAAAAAGGCGTCTTTGCCCGATTTCCAGGCAGGGACCTTTGTCCTGGACCTGAAAAGGGATATTGTCCCCGACCGCAGGGAAAAGGGAAGGAAGAAAAAGGGCTGGAAAGAAGAGGCAAGGAGACAAAGGAGAAGGGGGAGGTGACGACTCTTCAGGAGACCTGCGTTATGGGCCTGGCGATGATAAACCCCCTGCCCAATTCCTCGGCCCGGACCCTTTGCATCCGGTCTTTGATCAGCCTGGATGATTTGAAGACAAGGGGGAGATAGTTGTCACTCAATCCCTTCACCATGCTGCCCCCTTTTGAGTGCCACCCCTCTGGAATCACGGAGAACTCCCTCCCCAGGCATGAGCGGTAAAAGGCCTCCCGTTTCCTTTTTCCAAGTTCCCTCAGATCACCCGCCCTCTCCTTGATTAAATCTTGATTTACGCGGCCCGGCAACGATGACGCGGCGGTCCCCTTTCTGGGGGAAAAGGGAAAGACATGTAGATATGAGACAGGCAGATCCCGGATAAGGGAAAAGGTGTTATTAAAGGCCTTATCGTCTTCACCCGGAAATCCGGCCATGACGTCCGCACCCAGGGCAACAAGGGGTATCATCATGTGGATACGCTCGATAAGACGGGCAAACTCCTTGGATGTGTAACGCCTGTTCATCCCTTTCAGGATGCTATCATCCCCGCTCTGGAGGGGTATGTGGAAATGCCTGCAGATCCAGTCCTCTGAGGCCATCAACTCTATCAGATCCCAGTCGATATCCTTTGGCTCAAGGGAACTGAGCCTTATCCTCAGAGGCAGTCCCTCCTTCCCTATCATTCGGAGCATCTCTTTAAGGCCGATTCCCTTTTCCAGGTCAACCCCGTATTTCCCCAGGTGCACCCCGGTCAAGACCACTTCCCTATGGCCATTTTCAGCCAATGAGATCAATGATTTGATCACCAGGCCCGGATCAAGGCTTCTCAGGTGTCCCCTTGCAAAGGGGACAATACAATAGCTGCAAAAGGATTCGCACCCGTCCTGGATCTTTAAAAAGGCCCTGGTACGGCCCGGAAATTCCGTGACAGGGAGGAAATCAAATCCCCCTCCCTTGCTGAAGCCCCCTTGAAGGACCCGTGGTTCGCAGGACTCCATGCCGTGGTTCAGGATATCCGGCAATCGTGCCTTTTCCGTGTTCCCGGCGATGAAGCCGATCCCCTCTATCTCCAAGAGATCTTCGGAAAAGACCTGGGCATAGCAGCCGACGGCCGCAGTCGATCCGGCGGGATTTTCCCTTATCGCCTTTCTTATTGCCTGCCTTGACTGATAGGCGGCCCTTTGTGTAACGATGCAGGTGTTGACAATGGTTATATCCGCTTCTCCTTCCCTTCCGGCAGGCTGCCACCCCAAGCCTTTAAGCCTTTCATGGAGATAGGCGGATTCATGCTGGTTCACTTTACAACCAAGGGTTATTATCCTGAATGTCCTTTTAATCTATCAGACTCCTGTCGAATCTCACAACCATGGCCCTGGCCGGGCATGCTGCGACACAGAGTTCGCAGGCGCTGCACTTGTCCCTGTCGAAGATGACCTCCATGGTTGGCCTATCAATATAAAGCGCCCCCGTGGGGCAGACGGCCGTGCAGGCCCCGCATTGAAAACAGATCTCTTCATCCCTCCTGATATCCTGTCCGATACTTTCCACCTTTATCCCCAAGTCCTTCAGATAGCGAACCCCTTTCTGAAAATTCTTCCTGTGGCCGCTCAATTCCAAGACCATAAGGCCTTCCTTTCTGGGATAGATGGTCGCCTTGAGGATATTAAAGGTGAGATCAAACTTCTTCACAAGGTCTACGACGACCGGTTCGTTCACGACCTTCCTTGGGAATCTGAGAGAAAGTGTTTTTGAATACATTGAATCCTCCTGATAAGAACTTAGCTGTACTTCCTTATCGCCCTTTCAAAACCGGGAAGCGACCTCTCAATGGTCCTGTCAGGCACACAGTAGGCTATCCTGAAATAACCAGGACCCCCGCATCCGCTTCCGGGGACCGTCAGGATATTCTCCTCCTGGAGGGTGGAGACAAACTCCACATCATCCTCTATGGGGCTCCTGGGGAAGAGATAGAAGGCCCCCTCTGGTTTGATAAAATCATATCCAAAGGACGCGAGACCCTCGCATAGCATATCCCTCTTTTTCCTATACAGGGATACGTCCACGCTGACATCCAAAAGACGGGAAACGACCCTCTGCATCATGGCCGGGGCGTTGACATAACCGAGGATCCTGTTGCTGATAACCATGCCCTGGGCGATTATTTCCCTGTCCTGTATTTCAGGGTTAAGTGCCGCATATCCGATCCTCTCGCCTGGCAGGGACAGGTCCTTGGAAAAGGAAGTGACCACAAAACTCTCCCTGTAGGCATTAAATGTGCTCGGCACCTCAATCCCGTTATAGACTATCTTCCTGTAAGGCTCATCAGATATAAGGTATATGGGCCTTCCGAGACCAAGGCTCTGTTCCTTCAGCAATTCCCCAAGCTCATTAAGGTCTTTTTCAGAATAGACCTTTCCCGTGGGATTGTTGGGGGAATTTGTCAACACGGCCTTGGTCTTGTCAGTAACGGCTCCGCGGATGGCTTCCAGATCCAGGGAGAAATCAGGCAAAGTAGCCACCACCCTGGGCACCCCCTGATGGTTGTCCACATAAAAATTGTATTCCATAAAATAGGGACTTGGAATAATGACCTCGTCCCCCGGATCCAGGATGGTCTTCAGGACCACATTCAGACCCCCTCCGGCCCCCACGGTCATGACGACATCGTTGGGAGAAAAGGTCTGTCGATTATTACTCGTGAGAAAATCAGCCACGGCTTGCCTGGTGCTCAAAAAACCGGCATTGGGCATATAGACATGCTGGCCCTCGCTGTTGTCGTCAGCCAGCTCCTTGAGTATCTGGTGAAACTTTTCGGGCGGCTCCAGGTTCGGGTTGCCCAGACTGAAGTCGAACACATTCTCGTCACCGTATTTTGCCTTCCTCTTTGCGCCCTCCTCGAACATTTTCCTGATCCATGAGGATCTCTCAATTGCAGACTGAATCTTCTTGGCAGCCGTCATCTTCGTGCCTCCTCCTTAGAGAAAATATATTAGATTAGTAGTTTTTACTGGTTTTGTAAAGCTTTCAGTGGGGCCGACAAAAAAGTCCGGACATCCAAGGGGATGGTTATCGCCCGGTGCAGAAACAGGTCGCCGTGTATCCGTGGCAATTAATTTCTTTCTTAATAATGAAAATTGGGTTAAAATATATGGGAAGATTGTGCTTTTTTCTACTTGATGATAAGGGGAAAACATAAAATCGCGTTATTTTCTGATAAACAATAATCTAAACCAAAGGAGATCTAAATGGCGGCGACAAGCAAGAAAAAACCCACCATTGGGATCCTCACGGGAGGAGGGGATGTCCCCGGCCTGAACCCATGTATCAAGGCCCTTGTTTACAGGGCGGCCAGCGAAGGGGTCAAATCCGTTGGCATCCGGAGAGGGTGGGCCGGCCTCCTCGAGTACAATCCTGATGATCCCAAGGGTCATAAGAAGTGTGTTATTGATCTCAAGCCATCCGACGTGAGGACAATAGATCGTTCGGGCGGCACCTATCTCCATACGTCCAGGACCAATCCAAGCGCGACAAGGGAAAAGGACGCGCCGGGCTTTCTCAAGAGGAGGTATAAAAAGGGAGAAACTGTAAAGGATTTCACTTCATATATCCTGAAAAACCTTGAAGAGCTGAAGATCGACTGCCTTATTCCCATTGGAGGTGACGATACCCTCAGCTTCGCAAACAGGCTCCATGAAGAGGGCTTCCCCTGTATAGCCATCCCCAAGACAATGGATAACGATGTCTTTGGAACCGACTATTGCATAGGTTTTTCAACCGCGGTGACCAGAAGCGTCAGTTTTATTCACGCCCTGAGGACCTCAACCGGGTCCCATGAACGGATAGCCGTTATCGAACTCTTCGGCAGGAATTGCGGCGAGACGTCACTCATATCCGCCTACCTGTCAGGGGTGGACCGGGCCCTCATCTCCGAGGTCCCCTTTGATCCGGAAAAGCTTGCGGTACTTATTATAAAGGATAAGAAGGCCAATCCCCAGAATTACGCCATGATAACCGTTTCGGAAGGCGCCATGCCCATAGGCGGCAAAATGCACATTTCAGGCGACGCGGATGCCTACGGGCACAGGAAGCTGGGCGGCATCGGGGAACTGACGGGCGACCTCCTGAAGGAAATCACCGGGGAAAATGTGCTTAATCAGCGGCTCTCCTACCTGATGAGGAGCGGCATCCCGGACTCCCTGGACCTGATGGTGGCCGTCAATTTCGCGAATATCGCCATTGACCTCTTCCTGAAGAGCGTTTTCGGAAGGCTCGTCTCCCTGAGCGGCGGGATCTACACGGATATCCCGCTGACCACCATCTCCACCGGCCAGAAGAGGGTGGATGTGAGGGAACTCTATGATTTGGAAGAGTACAGGCCCAAGGTAAGGCACGCCGGCGGAAAGCCGATGTTCCTCTATTGACCTTTGGCGCTCCTCGACTATTCCCCAAACGGTATTTTTTGCCGGCCCGTAAAAATTCCCCCGTATGGCGGGATCAGTGACACGCCCATCGAGGATTTCCCCGATCAGGAGTGGGGAGAGCGTTAGGCATTCGGCCATGCCCCTTTTCTCAAGGGGATATCTATAATTTAGGCTCAAGGCTTAAGGCGAAAGGCGCAAGACATACTCCAGGTTCAAGAGAAAAGTTTTTGGGTTTATCCCCATGCGCCCTGCGCCATTAGCCTCTGATTAATATCCCCTTGAGAAAAGGGGCATGGCCTCGCCTGATGAGGAGAAGTGATTCAGGAAAAATGCGGTCATTTAAACACATTTGAGCGTTACCAATTGTTCAGAAGATATCAACAATCAAGGGGCACATCTTGGAAAGGCAATATTCAAGGAGAAATAGCCGCCGGATCTTTATAGGCGGTATCCCTGTCGGCGGAGGCGCGCCCGTCTCGGTCCAGTCAATGACCAACACGGACACGAGGGACGTCAAGGCCACGATCAACCAGATAGGGCGGCTGCACGAGGCAGGCTGCGAGATCATCCGCCTGGCAATTCCCGATATGGACGCCCTGGAGGCCTTCAAGGAGATCAAGGCAGCCGTGGACCCGCCCCTGGTGGCCGATATCCACTTTGACTATCGGCTGGCGATTTCCGCGATCAGGGCCGGCGCGGACGGGCTGAGAATAAATCCCGGAAATATCGGGGGCAGGGAAAAGGTTGAAAAGATATTAAAGGAGGCTAAGGACAGGGATATAGCCATAAGGATCGGCGTAAACTCTGGCTCCCTTTCAAAGGAGATCCTTAAAAGACACGGCCGGCCCAGCCCCGAAGCCATGGTGGAGAGCGCCCTCGAGCATATCCGGTTCTTCGAGGATTATGGTTTTTTTAATATAAAGATCTCCCTAAAGTCCTCCAATGCGCTGGATACCATCGACGCCTACGAGATCCTGGGCCGGAAAGTGGATTATCCCTTTCACCTGGGTGTGACCGAGGCCGGGACGCTCATAGCGGGAACTGTAAAGAATACCCTGGGGATTGGCGTCCTTCTCTATAAGGGGATAGGAGATACCATCCGCGTTTCACTCTCCAGGGATCCCCTTGAAGAGGTAAAGGTGGCCTACGAGATCCTGAGGGCCCTTGATCTCAGACATCGCGGGCCCGAGATAATCTCCTGCCCGACCTGCGGGAGGTGTGAGATCGACCTCTTTGCTATAGTGGATAGGGTTGAAAAGGAGATCCAGGGGATCCTATCCTCCCCGAAGATAGCCATTATGGGATGCGTCGTGAACGGGCCTGGCGAGGCCAGGGAGGCGGACATTGGAGTGGCCGGAGGACGTGGCCAGGGTGTCCTGTTTAAAAAGGGCAAGATCATAAAGAAGCTTCCCGAGAGTGAGCTGGCCCAGGTCCTGATCACGGAAGTGAAAAAAATGGTTGAGTAGTGTCCATCCAGAAACAGGCACTTTCTGGGTAGAGCCCTCAGCAGTCAGCGATCAGCAGCCAGCCAACCCTTTGTTTCAAGGTATTTTGCTGAAAGCTAAAAGCTGATAGCTGATAGCGTGAATCCGAAAATGGTCATTTTCGGATGAACACAAACTAAAAAAGAGAGGTGCTTTTTGCTGTCATGAGATATTCAAGATATTTTATTCCCACCCTGAAGGAGACGCCCTCCGAGGCAGAGGTGGTCAGTCACAGGTTGATGCTCAGGGCGGGCCTTATTCGAAAGCTGGCATCCGGGATCTATAACTTTCTCCCTGCGGGTCTGAAATCCATAAGAAAGGTGGAAAATATCATCCGTGAGGAGATGAACAGGGCCGGCGCCATCGAGGTCCTGTTGCCCGCCGTGCAGCCGGCCGAGCTATGGCAGGAGAGCGGCAGGTGGGACTACTACGGCCGTGAGCTCCTGAGGTTCAAGGATCGAAACAACCGGGACGCCTGCCTCGGGCCTACCCATGAGGAGGTAATCACGGATCTCGTAAGGAGGGAGATCCATTCCTATAAACAGATGCCCATCAATCTCTACCAGATCCAGAACAAGTTCAGGGACGAGATCAGACCGAGGTTCGGAATCATGCGCGGACGCGAATTCCTGATGAAGGACGCCTATAGCTTTGACGCCGGAGAAGAAGGGGCTGAAAAGAGCTACGAGATAATGTATGAGGCCTACAGCAGGATATTCCGGAGATGCGGCCTCAGGTTCAGGGCCGTCGAGGCCGATACGGGCAGCATAGGCGGCAGCTTCTCCCACGAATTCATGGTCCTGGCGGACACGGGCGAGGACCAGATCGTCAATTGCCTGAAGTGCGACTACGCGGCAAATCTTGAGAAGGCCGAGGTGCGCTGGACAGGTGATGGATTCATGTCCGATAATGATCTTGATCCCCTTGAAGAGGTTGAGACCCCGGACAAAAAGAGCGTTGAGGAGGTCACGGATTTTTTATCCATTTCCCCGGACCAGCTCGTGAAGACCCTCATATTCAGGACCGATCGAGACACTGTTGCCGTGCTTGTAAGGGGTGATCATGAAATCAACGAGGCAAAATTGAGGAACCTCCTTGCCGTTGATCAGGTGGAACTGGCCGATCCGGCCCTGGTGACTGAGATCACGGGCGCACCCATGGGATTTGCCGGACCAGTCGGCCTGAAGGCGAGGATATTAGCGGATAATGCCCTGAAGGGAATGAAAAATTTTGTCGCCGGAGGGAATGAAAAAGATCTCCATCTCCGAAACGTGAACCTGAACAGGGATTTTCAAGTTGATACCTTCGAGGACCTCCGTTTCATCACGGCCAAAGACAGGTGCCCCAGATGCGGCTCTGAAATAGGATTCGGAAGGGGCATAGAAGTGGGACACATATTCAAATTAGGCGATAAATACAGCAAGGCCATGGGGGCACTTTTTCTGGATGAGCATGGAAAGGAGAGGCCCATCATCATGGGATGCTACGGTATCGGCGTAGGTAGGACAGTGGCGGCAGCCATTGAACAAAATCATGACGAAGAGGGTATTATTTTCCCGATCCCGATCGCTCCCTTTGAAGTGGTAATCCTGCCCCTCCAGATGAATGAGGGAGGAGTGGTGGGCGCCTCTGAAAAGATATACAAAGATCTCCTTGAAAGAGGAATCGATGTCCTCCTGGACGACAGGGATTTGAGAGCGGGATTTAAATTCAAGGACGCGGACCTCCTCGGGACACCCCTGCGCATTATTATCGGGACCCGGCACCTCAAGAACGGACAGGTGGAGATGAAGCTGCGCAGCGAGTCCGAAAGCTCGGTCATATCCCTTGGTGACGCGGCGCATGCCGTAATTAATAAAGTAAAAGAACTACATGATTCGACTAAATGACATCACATCCAACCTGCTGACTTACAATCCGAACGCCGACACTACCCTTGTGGAAAAGGCCTATGTCTATTCGGCCAAGGTCCATCAGGGCCAGGTGCGGCTTTCCGGATTGCCTTACCTTTCTCACCCCCTGGAGGTCGCCTATCTCCTCACGGAGATGAAAATGGATGTTATCAGTGTCGTGGCCGGGCTTTTACACGACACAATCGAAGACACGGACGCGGAGATGTCCGAGATAGAGAGGCTCTTTGGCAAAGAGACCGCCAATATAGTGGACGGGGTCACCAAGATCAGCAAGATACATTTTAACAGCAGTGAAGAACGCCAGGCCGAAAACATGCGCAAGATGATCCTGGCCATGACCACTGATATTAGAGTTATCATGGTCAAGCTGGCGGACAGGCTCCACAATATGAGGACCCTTGGCTTTCATACCCTTGAGAGGCAGAACGCCATTGCAAAGGAGACACTTGAGATATATGCCCCCCTGGCAGGCAGGATGGGTATCTACTGGCTTAAATCAGACCTTGAAGATCTCGCCCTCTTCTACCTTGAGCCCGAGATCTATGAAAAGATCAAGACGGGAATAGCCGAGAGGCGCGGGGCCAGGGAAAAATTTATCAAGGAAGTGATCGAGCTGATAAGCGACAAGCTGAAACAATACAATATCGAGGCGACCTTAAAGGGCAGGCACAAGCACTTCTACAGTATCTACAGCAAGATGAGGGATCAAAACCTCAGCGTGGATCAGGTCTACGATGTGGTGGCCATTCGCGCCATCGTGAACACGCTGAAGGAATGCTATGAAGTTCTCGGCATCATCCATTCCATGTGGAAGCCTGTTCCAGGGAGGTTCAAGGATTATATATCCCTGCCGAAGGCCAATATGTACCAGTCGCTCCATACCACCGTCATCGGGCCCTATGGCCAGAGGATGGAGGTCCAGATACGCACCTGGGAGATGGATAAGGTGGCTGAGGACGGGATCGCGGCCCACTGGAAATATAAGGAGGGCCTTACGGGAGAAAATGATCAGAAGCAGTTTGCATGGCTGAAGCAGCTCCTGGAATGGCAAAAAAATCTCCATGACCCGAAGGAATTCATGGAAATGGTCCAGATGGACCTCTTTCCAAACGAGGTGTATGTCTTCACACCCAAGGGAGAGGTCAAAGAGTTCCCCAAGGGGGCCACCCCAGTAGATTTCGCCTACAGCATCCACTCGGAGATAGGAGAAAAATGCAGCGGGGCCAAAATAAACGGGAGGATGGTCCCCCTCAAATACAAGCTGAAAAACGGCGATATAGTGGAAATAGTCACCTCAAGCAGGCAGCACCCGCGAAAGGACTGGCTCGATTTCGTGAAGACCCCTCGGGCCAAGTCCAAGATCCGGCAATGGATAAAGAATCAGGAAAGGGATGAAAGCATCGCCCTCGGGAGGACCATCCTCGAAAAGGCCCTGGAGCAATCCAATCTCACGCTCTCGAACATAACCAGGAATGAGCAGATCTCCGCGATTGCCAGGGATTTTTCCCTGCATTCCGCCCAGGACCTGCTCGCTAATGTAGGATACGGAAAGATATCCGCGAATCAGGTCATCGGACGCCTCAAACCCCGGTTAGGGGTGGAAGAGGACAGGCACGCGGGCTTTGTCAGCAAGATGGTCTCCAGGCTCACAAGGAAAAAGAGCACCAAGGGCATCAGGGTCAAGGGCCTGGATGATATGCTGGTCAGGTTTGCCAACTGCTGCCACCCGCTGCCAGGTGAACATGTCATCGGTTTTATAACCAGGGGTAGGGGAGTTACTATACATAAACACAACTGCAGGCACATACTTGATGCAGACAGGGAACGGGTGGTGGAAGTCCAATGGGAACCATCTGAGGATGATGTATATTTGGCCAGGTTAAAAATCACTTCCGTTGACAAGAAGGGAATTCTGGCCGATATCAGCTCCATAATGGCCAACCGGGACGCCAACATTATCCAGGCGGAGGTCAGGACCACAATGGACAGGAAAGGGGTCTCGTTTTTTACGATAGAAGTGGAAGACTACAAGCAGCTTGAAGACATCATGGGGGCCATAAAAAAAGTAAAGGACGTCCTGATCGTGGAAAGGATGTAGCGGCCTTTAGGGCAAAATGCCTCTGGAACATTGACCTGCCCGGGCAAATCTGTGTTAAGATATGTCATTAACATTACTTGACGACCCGGCCCGATCTAATGCAGTTTGTGCAAACCACCATCTTTTTCGGCTGGCCGTTCTGGATGGTCCTGACTTTTTGAAGGTTTGGATACCAGCGTTTCTTGGTCTTATTATGGGCATGGCTTATACTGTATCCTATCCGGGGTCTCTTTCCGCATATTTCGCAAACTTTTGACATTGCATATCTCCTGCTTTTAAACTTAAATTTTTATTTATAGATTTTTTATAAAAAAAAGGCAAATATTTTTTACATGAATAATATTAATAAAATTTCCAATGACTTTGCGGTGTTATCCCCCTCCCTCAATGTTGTCCCTCCGGATGTGAGGCACATACACCTTATGGGTATTTGCGGCACGGGAATGGCCTCCCTCGCAGGTATGCTGAAACATCTCGGGTATGCCGTTACCGGCTCTGATGAAAATGTATATCCGCCTATGAGCGATTTTCTTAAAGACCTGGGCATTCCTGTCATGAAGGGATATTCACAGAAAAACCTCGAATCCGGGCCCGACCTGGTCATCGTCGGCAATGTCATTACGAGGTATAATCTCGAGGCCCTGCAGCTTTCACGACTTAAAATCCCCTATATCTCCATGCCCCAGGCCCTCAGGCAATTCGCCATGGAAGGAAAAAGGTCCATCGTGGTGTCGGGGACCCATGGAAAGACAACCACTTCATCCATTGTGTCCTGGATCCTTGAGAAAGCCGGAATGGAGCCCGGTTTTATGATCGGGGGGATACCAGGCAATTTCGGGAGAAATTTCAAGCTGGGCAAGGGGCCATTTTTCGTCGTCGAGGGTGATGAATATGACACCGCTTTTTTTGACAAGGGCTCGAAGTTTTTACACTATGCACCGTGGGTTGCGATAATTACGAGTATCGAGTTTGATCATGCGGACATATTCAGGGACTTTGAAGAGGTGAAGAAGGCTTTTCGTCGATTTATCGGTATCATCCCCCCTGAAGGCCTCCTTATCGCAAACGGGGATGATCCCGTGGTCATCGCTGAATCAAAGAGGGCGAGATGCCCTGTGGTGACCTACGGCCTGAAGGGGCGGGCGGACTGGAGGGCCGTCGATATCTCCATCCGGGAGGGGATGACACGGGTCGGGTTCCTCAAACAGGAAAAGGAATATGCCTCGCTCACCACGGCAATTTACGGCGAGCACAATGTCTCCAATCTCCTATCCGCCGTTGCGCTCTCCGAATATCTGGGGATAACCCCTTCGATCCTCCATGAAGCCCTGGAAGGTTTTAAAGGGGTCAAGCGCAGACAGGAGATAAGGGGTGAAAAAAATGGGATTCTGGTCCTGGATGATTTCGCCCATCACCCGACCGCCGTGGAAAAGACCATTGGGGCGGTAAAGGAGAGATATGGAGACCGCCGGCTGATCGCAGTCTTTGAACCCAGGTCCAACTCCAGCAGGCGCAATGTCTTCCAGGAGAGATACGCCTCGTCTTTTGATAAGGCCGACCTGATATTCATTCCAGAGCCTCCCATGATGGAAAAGATCTCCCCCAAAGAAAGGTTCTCCTCTCAGGGTCTGGTGGAATCCTTAAGGGAAAGGGGCCTTAAGGCCTCATACTGCCGGGATTCCGGTCATCTCCTCGAGGAAATCCTGAGGCTGTCCGGGACTGGTGACGTTATTCTCATCATGTCCAATGGATCCTTTGACAACCTCCATGAAAGACTTTTGAAGAGGCTCTGATCTCCAAGAATCAGGAATGAAAATTTGTCTTACCCCTTCAAATATTGATTGGGAAAACTAACGAAACCGTCAAAAATAGATCCATACCTCTATAAGTCCCTTCCGCGCATCAGGATAAATCTCGCCAAAATATTTGATTTTAAGTTTAAAATTCTCTTTGTTTGTTAATCGACCCATAAATTCGGTTATATTATTTTGAACCGCTGTAACGGCGGGCCGGTCTTCCCTATGAAAATATCGAATATCACGCTGTCTGTAGCCAACCTGTTCAATGGGGGGAACAGAAAATCCCTGCTTCTTTAAAAATCCGCGCAACTCTTCGGCCAGGTCCATATCCTCATTATCTTTATATTGAATATAGATCTTATATTGATAATATTCCGAATTGTTCAAGGTGTCTGTTTTTCCTAAGCCCCCTTGTGGCTGGGCAACCGATAGTTTTTTATCAGCTTTCTCTCTTTCTAATGATGCGGCCATTTCACCCCTTAGGGCCTTTAACTCTACATTGATTTGATTTATCTCACCAAGAGTTTCATTAAGACCTTCAAGTATCTTTGATTTTCCTTCAGAGAGATCCTCCAGCTGCCTGTTCAACTCGCCGTATCTGGTTTCTACGGTCTTTGTCAAATCCCTGACTGCCTTGACGGAAGAACCGGATTGATCTGAATAGTTTTCGGTTCCAGCTCCCTTTTTATGGACCGTGACCGCCAGAAATATAACGGCAGCGGCCATAACAGCAATTAACAGACAGATTACAATTAAGAACCGGGTGTATCCGGGGAATATACTCTTTTTAGTCGTAGCTGTAATATCTTCCAACAAAGGTCCTCTCTCAAACTCAAGTTTATCATCTCCTGATGTGTCTGCCATTTAACACCTCTTAAGATCTGTTGATAACCTGATAAGGGAGCTTTGCCCCCATTCCAAAAGGGATAAATTGAAAAATTGATAATGAACGCAATATTTTTATATTATAAAACAGAATCGAATAATTTAGGAAAAGTAAAACTATTTAAACATAAAAAAGATATAAAATCAAGCAAAAAACGTCTATTAAGAGATCTATTGATAAGAGTTCTTATGCCGTATTTCTATATCCTTTAGTACGGATATCTTATTTGTGATTAAATATTTGAAAAACCCGACTCTTTGTGTTATCTACCCGGAGAAAATCAGTTATTTTCAAAAGAAATCCATATCATATCAAGATATCATTAAATATTTCAGGAAAGGAGAAAAGAAATGACCGCCAAGCTTATCAAGGGAACGGAAATAAGGGAAGAGATCCTTAATGAGATCGAAGAGGAAGTAAAGAAGATAAAGAAGGAGCACGGGGCCGTGCCCGGTCTCGTGACTATCCTGGTTGGAGAAAACCCGGCATCTGTCTCGTATGTAACCCTCAAGATCAAGACCGCAAACCGGCTGGGCTTCAAAGAGATACAGGACAACCAGCCTGAGGATATTTCCGAAAAGGACCTTCTTGCCCTGATCGATAAGTACAACAAAGATGACTCCATTCACGGCATCCTTGTCCAGCTGCCCCTCCCGAAACACATTGATGAAAAAAAGGTCCTTAACGCCATCGATCCCGATAAGGATGTGGACGGGTTCCATCCGGTAAACGTCGGCAGGCTCATGATCGGGGGATCAGAGGTCAAATTCCCCCCCTGTACCCCAGCAGGCATACAGGAGATGATTGTGCGTTCCGGAGTGGAGACCAGCGGCGCCGAAGTGGTGGTCGTTGGCCGGTCCAATATTGTGGGCAAGCCGATCGCCAACATGATGCTCCAGAAGGGACCCGGCGCCAATTCTACCGTGACAATTGTTCATACAAGGACCAAGGACCTCGCTTCCCACTGCAAGAGGGCGGATATCCTCATCGTGGCGGCAGGGGTGCCTGGCCTTGTGAAACCCGAATGGATCAAGCCGGGGTCCTGCGTAATTGACGTGGGAGTCAATCGCGTCGGCGAAAAGATCAGTGAAAAGACGGGCAAAAAAGTGGCTATCCTCCGTGGTGACGTGGATTTCGATGCCGCCAAGGAGATCGCCGGCTACATTACACCCGTACCTGGCGGTGTCGGCCCCATGACCATAACCATGCTCATGAAAAACACCCTTAATTCACTGAAGTTCAGTCTCGGGATAGCTTAATCATTGTATCAACCCATGGAGGGAAACGGGGTTGGGCCACAAAGGAGGCCCGGCCCCTTTTTCATCACTGCACATCCTTGTTTTAATGGAGGCAGGTATTGTGTTCCTCTTCAAGGGGATAGCTATAAAAAGGCTCAAGGCATAGGGCACATGGCTCAGGGTAAAATATAATTTCACTTTTATCCCCCTTGCGCCTTACGCCCTGTGCCCTTCGCCACTACGATATTTTTCCATGTCGCAATCCTGCGGGATAGAAGACAGCATAGAAGGATAACATTGCCGAGGACAGAGTTATTATGATTATCCCCTTTATCCTCGAAAAGGCCCTCAGCCTCTATAGCGGCAAGGAGGCGGTTGTCTCCGAAGGAAAGCGATTCACCTATGGCCAGTTTGCCGACCGGACCTATGGCCTGGCCGGCTTCCTGCGATCAAAGGGTATCGGCAAAGGTGATCGTGTGGCAATCCTCCTTCAGAACAGTCATGAATACCTGGAGAGCTATTTCGCGGCGGCCCAGTTAGGGAGTATCCTTGTCCCGCTCAATTACAGACTCTCTCCCCCAGAGCTTGAATTTATCCTAAAGGATTCGGGTGCACGTGTCCTGATTGCAGGGGGCCGTTTTGGAGAAAAGATCGAGTCCCTTTTCAGGCGGAAGACGGATCTGACATGCCTTATCCGGACCGGCGAAGGCAGCCAGCCCTTGCCTGAATTCTTTGACTTCGAAGAAATAATAAGGGCCCGGAGCGGCGGCCCTCTCACCTCACCGGGACTCTCTGACGACGACCTGGCCCAGATATATTACACGAGCGGGACAACGGGTCTTCCCAAGGGGGTCATGCTCTCCCACAGGAATATATGCACACACGCCCTCGCCGCTATCGCGGAATTGAAGCTTGATGATCGTGACAACTGGATTCACGTGGCCCCACTCTTTCATCTCGCCGACGCCTGGGCCACCTTCGCGATCACATGGGTGGGGGGAAAACATATCCTCTCCCCTGATTTCGATCCCCCCTCAATCCTCTCACTCATGCAGCGTGAAGGTGTTACCATAACCAATATGATCCCGACCATGCTCAACATCCTTGTCAACACGAAGGGTGTGGAATCCCATGACCTCTCTTCCATGAGGGCGATCCTTAGCGGAGGCGCCTCAATTGCGCCCGATGTGGTAAAAAAAATAATCGAGACCTTTAAATGCGAGTACATCCAGACCTACGGGATGACTGAGACCAGTCCCTACCTCACTGTTTCCATCCTGAAGGAAAATCTGACCCGTCTCCCGGAGGAGGATCAGTTCCATTACCGGGCCAGGACGGGCAGGCCCTTTCTGGGGGTCCAGCTTAAGGTTGTCCGGGAAGACGGCCGGGAAGTCAAGGCAAACAACCGGGAAGTGGGAGAGATTATCGTGAGGGGCGACAGTGTCACAAAGGGATACTGGAACAGGCCCCAGGAGACGGCCGAGGCCATTAAGGGTGGCTGGCTCTATACGGGTGATCTCGCGGTCGTGGACAAGGAGGGATACGTAAATATAGTGGATCGGAAAAAGGACATGATCATAACAGGCGGTGAAAATGTCTACTCCGTTGAAGTGGAGAATATCCTCTACTCACATCCCTCCCTGCTGGAAGCCGCGGTCGTGGGCGTGCCTGATGCAAAGTGGGGTGAGGCCGTGAAGGCCGTTGTGGTGCTGAAGCCGGGTGCCGAGGTCACCGAGGCGGAGCTTATAGATTATTGTAAAGGACATATCGCCCATTACAAGGCCCCGAAGACAGTCGATTTTGTGTCTGAATTGCCCAAAACAGGCTCGGGTAAGATCTTCAAGAAGGAGATAAAGGAGAGGTACAGTATTAGCCCTGATTAAGACTTTTTCCCCACGGAAATAGATATGATAGCGGCATAAGGCACAGGGCGTAAGGCACAAGGCTAAAAGTGCATTTTATGAAATCATGGACTTAGGCATCAGTTCTTCTTATTATCATCGTCATCGGTCTTGGGGACGGGGACCTTGAAAAACTGGACACCCTCCTCCTTGAGCAACTTCTCTTCGCTCTCGGTTGCGGATCCCCTTATGTTCCTCTCTTCGGCCACGCCATAATGTATCTTCAGGGCCTCTTTGGTGAAATTCGTGCCCAGATCCTCAAACTCATTGTGTATGTAATCCACTATCTCCTTTGCCAATCTCCTGTAATCGATGGGGCCGGCGCCTCTTCCCGTGTCAGGTGCCGCCGGGGTCTTCACTGCGACCGGAGACAGTATCTTCTTTATATTGGTATCGTTACAATGAGGACAGCTAATCATGTTTTTCAAATTCTGCTCCTCAAAGGATTCCAGGTTATCAAACCATCCCTCGAATATGTGGCCCATGGAACATTCCAGATCAAATACAATCATTTTTCCTCTCTTTGCCTATAATGCCTTCTAATCTTTTCAGGTTAACCCGGTCCAGATCAATCCCATTTTCATCTTTCCCCTTTGGCGTCTCAAGTAAAAAGGGATGACCGGAAAACAACAAATCATTCAGGAAAAAGGAGAAGGGCTCAAGGCCGATAAGACCCTTTCCAGGGTGATCGTGCCTGTCCACCCTGGAGCCCGGTCCGGTTTTCGAATCATTTACATGAAAAAGCTTTAATCTGTCCAGGCCTATAATATTATCAAAATTTTCCATGATTTGTCCATAGGCTTCCCTGGTCCTGAAGTCATAACCGGCGGCAAAGACGTGACAGGTATCAAAACAGACACCCAGCCTTTTACTGAATCCCGTAGATTTCAGTATATCCGCCAGATGCTCGAATCTATACCCCAGGCCGGTCCCCTGCCCAGCGGTAGTCTCAAGGAGGATTTTCACCCTATATCCTGAAGAGTCCTCAATGGCCCTGTTGAGGATCGCCGCGACCCTCTCAAGACCTCTCTCTTCTCCATCCCCCATGTGTGAGCCCGGATGAAGAACCAGATAGGGGATCTGGAGCATTTCAGCCCAGTCCATCTCCTTCATGAGGAGCGAAAGAGATTTTTCCCTGACATCGGATTGAGGGGAGGCAAGATTCATGAGATAGCTGCCGTGAATCGCAACAGGAATGACGGCCGTCTCTTCCCTGGCCCGGTAAAAGTAATCCGCCTCGCTCCTGGTCAAAGATTTTGCCGCCCACTTAAGCCTGTTTCTGGTAAAGATCTGTATGACGCGGCATCCCGCTTCTTTGCCTCTTAACAGGGCCCGATAGGGGTGACCCGCAATGGACATATGGGCGCCAAGGAGTGGCATATGTAAAGGAAATGTCTATATCAGGTTTCCAGCACAAAGATCACTTCCATCCTTACACGATACTCCGATATCTTGCCATCATTAACGGCTACGCGCTGCTCCAGTATCCTGAGTCCTGTGATGCCGCGCAACGTCCGGTTGGCCCTCTCAAAACCAGCCTTGATTGCGTCATCAAAGCTGAGTGGAGAGCCGGCTATTATTTCAGAAATCCTTGCTACTCTCTCCATCATTTGCCTCCTATTATTTTTCCCATTCTATATCAGTCAAAAGATCCCCGTTTTCAGTCATGTCTCTCCATAACAGGTGTGACAATCTCGACCAGACAGGGCCGGGATGCCCGCTTCCGATAATCCTTCCGTCAAAGTTTACCACAGGGAGCAGGTTTATGGACGTCCCCATGAGCATTACCTCCGATGAGCTATAGACATCTTCCAGCGATATCCTGTCAAGTCCGGCCCCCTTTATGACTTTTTCCCTCCTGAGCCTGTCGGCCAGGTCAACGGCCCTGTTTGCGGTGGTCCCCGCAAGGGTGTTTTCAAAACCGGGAATTTTAAAAAATCCATCCAGTGTCACCACACCTATGTTCTCCGTAGGCCCTTCACCTAAATACCCATCGTCATCCAGGTTGACGGCGTATTTGATTCCCTTTTTGACGGCCTCCATCTTCATGAGCACGTTAGGGAGGTAATTGCATGATTTGACTGTAGCAAAAAAGGACCTCTTTACCGGGATCCTGCTCGTGATTACAGAGACGCCTTCCATGTAATCCTTTTCAGGCAATTTGTGATAACGAACTACGGTTATATACATCTGGCTTGCCAGACATTCCGAAGGGTCCGTGGAAAAGCCGCCGGGTCCCCTTGAAAGAATGATTCGAATAACACAATCCTTCTCGCCCCCCTTAAGGACCAGAAACTTGATAATCTCCCTGACCTCGCCATATTCCCGGGGCAAGTCAATCGAGATCGCGCTGGCCGATCGTTCGAGTCTCTTGAGGTGGGCTTCCAACTGATATATCCTTCCCTTCACACACCTTATTACGTCAAAAACACCGTCACCCCTGTGAACGAGATGATCATCAATGGGAAGCAGCATCAAATCCGGGTCTGTGACAAATCCCCTGAGCCAGCTCGAATACATGGCCAGGTAATCATCCCGGCCCTTTCCTCTTTGAGAACCGATTCGGGAACCAAAATTAGCACGATTAATAAATTCAAGATTGATTGCCATTTTGAAACGAAAGCCCGTGTTTGATTTTTTTTACAGGATCGCGACTATTTCTTGACAGCCATAACTCATGAAATTAACATAAAAAAGCTGCACTCAACAAAGCTAAACAATAACACATTAAAAATCAATTAAAAAAAGGTATAGGGTATAGAGGTATAAAAGATGAATGAAAATCAATATATTGTTGATGACCTTACCATCAAAGATACCTGGAGGATGTTTCTTATCATTTCCGAATTCGTTGAGGGATTTGAGACCATGCCGCATGTCTATCCCGCGGTGACTATTTTCGGGTCCTCCCGGTCGCTTCCCAAAAGCCCCACCTATAAAAAGACCGAGGTCATAGCCCGGCTACTGGTCGAAAACGGCTTTAATGTGGTGTCCGGCGGCGGGCCGGGGGTTATGGAGGCCGCGAACAAAGGGGCCGCAAAAGCCGGGGGAAAATCAGTCGGTCTCCATATCCATCTGCCAAAAGAACAGGCAGCCAATAAATACGCCAACGTAAGGCTGGACTTTAAATATTTTTTCATCAGAAAGGTCATGTTTGTAAAATATGCCGTGGCCTATATCATAATGCCCGGGGGCTTCGGGACCCTTGACGAGCTTTTTGAGGCTCTTACCCTGATCCAGACCCACAGGATAAAATCCTTCCCCGTTATTCTAATGGATTCAAAATACTGGAAAGGGCTCATCAATTGGATCAAGAACACCATGCTAAAAGAAAATTCCATTTCCAAGACAGACCTTAACCTGTTCCAGCTTGTTGATGATCCTGAAGAAGCGGTCGCTATAATAAAAAGGAGGGTTATTGTCTGAGATTGAATGGAGATGAGCTAAGTCTTCTGCGGGAAAAAGCCCTTGATTTCGGCCTAAAGTTATCATCGAGACATCTAAAGCTTTTCAGCATATATTTGGATGAATTGATTGAATGGAACCGCCGGATGAACCTCACCGGACTGTCCGATCGAGGAAGAATCATTGTTGAGCTATTGATGGATTCACTTATCCCTGTTCCCCTCATTCCCGAAAAGGGTATGATGCTTGATGCGGGGTCGGGAGCCGGGTTTCCGGGCATACCCCTCAAGATCTGTCGTCCCCATCAAAAAACAGTCCTGATTGAAGCCAATTCAAAAAAGGTCAGCTTCCTGAAACAGGTAATCCGACTCCTGAAACTGGATGACATCCGGGTCGTGGAAGGGCGAATTGAAGTTCAGGGGAACGGTCTTGTTGAGGGAGGTTACCATCTTGTCACTGCCCGTGCCATGGCCCCCCTTGATAAGACCATTCTTTGGTGTTCGCCTTTTCTTTCTCACGACGGCATGCTGATCTGTTACCTGGGCGGCAATGCGGGAGAGAATATAGAAAGGCACAGAAAAATAATGAAAGATTGCTCGCTCCTGGTACATAAGTCCATATCCTATTCCCTGCCGGGCAAACGGGCGAACAGGACCCTGGTGATATTCAAGAAAAAGGCGTAATCCATTCAGGGGCGAAAAAAAGGGCCACGGGGACAATTCCTGCTTTCCCGGGCCCTCTTTACTATTCCTATGTTAGTCTTTCTTCTGATACTTGAATGATACGTTAACTCTGGCCCTGTAGCTCTTGATTTTCCCATTTTCAATGGTCACATCAAGCTTTGTAATTTCAGCTATTCTCAGATCTTTAAGGCTTTCACCGGCAGTCTCTATTGCGGTGCTGGCTGCCTCTTCCCAGGACTTGTCACTTGTTCCCACCAACTCTATTATCTTGTACGTGCTCCCAGCCATACTATCCCTCCTTTAAAGATGAAAGGTTTATGATTAACGACCTTGAAATATTGAAAGCTTCACCTCCTTTCAATTACGATACTTTACTGTATTATAACTTTTCATCATAAAAATGTTAAATTATTTTATTGACGCCAAATAAATAATCATAAAAATTTTTGTTAAGCATATTTACTAATCCTTGTTTATTGATGATTGATACATCGGTAATCAAACAAGGTTTAGATGATCTACACGTTACCGATTGAACGCCTGATAGGCAAGGCTGACAAGGCTCTTGGGACTTTTTTAAATGAAAAACAAGTCTGTTTTGCACCTGTTATACCCTTTTATCAATGACCCTTGTCATGCCTTTCTATAATAGAACACTCATTATCGTTTACAATTAATTTTGCATCGAGTGTATATATTCTCTTGACTTTTTATCATTTTTAATATATTCCCATGTTCAACAAATGTTTTGTATTAACACAACAGAAAGGAGATAGTATGGCAACTGCTAATCAAATTAAATACAGGATGGGACAGGCAAAGAAAAAATTGACAAAGCTTAACAAAGATCTCACAGCCACGAAAGCCAAAATGAAAAAATTAGAAGCGGCGCTTAAGAAGGCTAAGGCTACATCAAAGGCAAAGCCCAAGAAAAAAGCCGCCGCCAAGAAAAAGGTAGCCAAGAAAAAGGTAGCCAAGAAAAGGGTAGCCAGAAAAAAGAAGTAACACTCTCTTAGCACCTAAAAGCAAAATATCGGGGAAATAAATGGGGTTCGCCTGAAAAGGTCAGAATCCCCATTCCTCGAGTTGTCTGATCATATTGTCTCTATGGCTCCCGGGCCAGAAATAGCGGCTGCATGACGGGCAGTAATGAATTCCTTTTGTGTCCCTGTAGTAGATGTATTCCGGTATGTTTTCACGGGCATCTTCGGCGGAAATCTCTCTCAGGGGGATATTGCAGGCCAGGCATCGCGTGAACCATTTTGTCCTGTCGGGCCGGGTAATATATCCCATATCTCTAAGCTCTTGAAGCTGCCGCTGTACCTTGTCCGAATCTATGAATAGGGAATTTTTATACTGTTCTATAATTGCTCTGCGTCGCGACAGGAGCAACATCCCGTCATGGACAAGCCGGCTGATCTCCCCTTCCCTATAAAATTGCTGGTAATGGGTGTCAAAACCCATCACCCTGAGCCATTTGGCCAGCCTGCCCAGCATGGAATCCGCCAAAAATCTGGTTTCCGGAAGGTCCACCATAGCTATTCCTCAATCAAGACCACCGTCTAATTTCGATTTTCTTAATATTGACTATAAATGACAATTATTATAGATTAATTCCTATTCATAATCTCTAAAAAAAGCCAAAATAAGACTCCAGACCCTTTCAGTCATAATGACCTAATATTGTATCCCCCGGGACCGGGCATTGACTTCTCACTGACATCTGAGCAGGATAATCGCAACTGGTTTTACGCCCCGGCCTGCTAAAGATGAGGCCGGGTTTGGTCCTCCCAGGCAGTGCCGGAGAAAAAACAGGATGGTATCCATAAAATGGACAAAATTATTATTAAAGGCGGCACACCCCTAAAGGGTGAAATAGAAATCAGCGGTGCAAAAAACGCCGCCCTTCCTGTCATTGCGTCCTGTCTCCTGACGGGCGGATGGCATCAGATCCATAGGGTTCCTAGTCTCAAAGATATCTCGACGATAAAATTGATCATGTCCAAGATGGGGGTGGTATTTAGGGATGAAAATGGGACACTTGCCGTCAATTCTGAAAATCTCAGTGAATATGAGGCATCATACGAACTTGTAAAGACCATGAGGGCCTCTATTCTCCTCTTGGGTCCGCTTCTCGCGCGTCTGGGCAGGGCCAGGATATCCCTGCCGGGCGGATGCGCTATAGGAGCCAGGCCTGTTAACCTCCATCTCAAGGCCCTGACCGCCATGGGTGTGGATATGTCTCTTGAAGGCGGCTACATCAACGCCTGGGCCGATCGTTTGAAAGGGGCCGATATCTTCTTTGACATCCCCACTGTAACCGGGACGGAGAATATCATGATGGCTGCCGTAAGGGCAAAGGGACAGACCGTTTTAAAAAACGCCGCCAAGGAGCCGGAGATAAGGGATCTGGCAGATATGCTTCGCCGTATGGGCGCCCGGATCGAGGGAGATGGGACTGATACGATTGTTATTGAGGGGGTAAGGGACTTGAATCCCTCTGAACATACTATTATTCCCGACAGGATTGAGGCCGGGACCTTTATGATAGCCTCGGCCATTACAAGAGGTGAGATATGGATAAAGGAGTGCCGTCCCGATCACCTTTACGCCGTTACGGAAAAATTGCAATCCGTTGGAGCGGAGATTAATCTGAGGGACAACGGCCTGTTTGTAAGGGGCCCTGAAGTGATAAAAAGCGTTGACATAAAGACGATGCCCTTTCCAGGTTTTCCAACCGATCTCCAGGCGCAGTTTATGACACTAATGTGTATTGCCCGGGGGTCGAGCATAATAAAAGAGACAGTCTTTGAAAACAGATTCATCCATGTCAGCGAACTGAAGAGGATGGGAGCGGATATCGCCATAAATGGCAACCAGGCCCTTGTCAGGGGCAAAGACATGTTGCTGGCGGCCCCTGTCATGGCCACTGATCTTCGCGCCAGCGCCTCCCTTATATTAGCGGGGTTAGTGGCAAGGAACGGCGAAACGGAAGTAAATCGAATCTATCATCTTGACAGGGGATACGAAGCACTGGAAAAAAAGTTTCAGTCCCTTGGGGCCAGGATCTGGCGTATAGAAGGCTAATATGTCCCATCGCCCTTTGATTCCGGGGCTTTTATTTTTTATCGCCGGGATACTGATCGGCTGGACAGGGCTACGGCAGTTTCAGCCCCTTATTCTTCCCCTTTCCCTTTTGATATCCATTTTCCTGATCCTTTCACTCTTTATCCGGTCCCCCTTCAGACTCCATTGTTATCTGATAGTGTTTCTCTTTGCCGGGATACTGCTCTCCCTGAGTGCCGGAATCGATTCGGATCTATGGCCTCTTGCCAGGGAGCGAAAAAGGTTCATCCTTGAAGGGACTGTCCTCCGGCCTGTCAAGGTCACAGGGGAAATCGCGAGGATTGAACTCAAGGCCGGGCGTATTTTTGTTAATGACGCCTCCAGGCCCTTGAGGGAAAACATCCTGGTAAATATATACAGCCACGCGCCGGAATTTAAGGCAGGTCAAAGGATCCGGTTTCCCGCGACATTAAGACCCTTTAAGAACTTCAACAACCCGGGACGATATGACTACGAACTGGCAATGTCCTTAAGGCGCCTCACCTGTGCCGCGTCAGTCTCGGATGGAAGGTATATAGTCCCCATGGGGAGAGGTCACCTCGGTCTACCCCTTGAGATGATGGAGTATCTCAGGAGACCGGTAAGGGATCAGTTCCGCGAGAGACTCTCACCCGTTAACAGGGCCCTCTTCAGCGCCCTCATCTTAGGGGAGAGGCAGGAGATAGACTCCGGGCTGAGAGAACCCTTTAATATCGCCGGTCTCGGTCATATCCTCGCCGTGTCGGGATTGCATGTAGGGCTCGTGGCCTGGCTCTCTTTTTTCCTTTTCAGGCACCTCCTGTCACTCTCCTACAGGTTGACCCTCAAAACCGATATCCGCAGGATAGCTGCCCTTATGACCTGTTTCCCCGTGGTGGCCTATACCTTTCTTTCGGGTTTTCAGATCTCGGGCCAGCGGGCGATGATAATGGTTTTGGCCTACCTCTTTTCAATACTCTTAGGCCGGGAAAAGGAGACCTGGTCCACCCTGGCCCTGGCTGTCTTTATAGTGCTTGCACTGGATCCGGGCGCCCTATTTAGTATCTCTTTTCAGCTTTCCTTTTTAGCTGTCATAGGCATCCTTTGGCTTGCGCCTGCGATTTATGACAGGATTCCAAAGGCGCCTGTTGCCCCTGAAGGGACAAAAATACTCACACATGTCTCTCAATACGTTACTGGTCTCATCCTGGTTACCTTTTCCGCCGTGATCTTTCTGCTTCCCGTCACAACATTCTATTTTCACCGGGTCTCGGTGGTCTCGATCCCGGCTAATCTGACTGCAGTGCCCCTGTTAGGGGTCTGGATATTGCCCTTCGGACTCCTATCCTCCGCCATCCTTCACATATCACCCCCTCTCGCTAATATTTTAATCGGGATAAGCGCGTACGGATTGGATTGGATGATGAATATCATCAGGTTCTGGGCCGGCCTTAGTTGGGCATCCTTCTGGGTCGTCACTCCCAATTTATTTGAGATCCTGCTCTTTTACTGCATGATCTTTTGTCTTTTCTTTATCAGGCGATTGCCCTGGGCAAGGATAGGATTATTGCTTATTATTCTCCTGTGGTCCGTTGATATCTCCTTCTGGATATATGAAACCCGTTTTAACAACAATCTGAGAGTAACATTTCTGGACGTGGGACAGGGAAATGCCGCCCTGATTCAGTTTCCCGGCAAAAAGAGGCTGCTCCTGGACGGCGGAGGTTTTGCGGGGGGCGAATTCGATGTCGGGAAAATGGTATTGGCCCCGTTCCTGTTTCATTCAAAGATACTTCATATCGATTATCTGGTCCTTAGCCATCCCCAGTCGGACCATATGAACGGCCTTAGATTCATTGCCTCCCACTTCGGGCCCGAGGAGTTCTGGTACAATGGACAGACGGTCGAGACAGGGACATTCAGGGAATTGATGAAGGTCATCAAATCAAAAAACACGAGGGTCCTCCTGCCGCCCGATCTGTCCGGAGCAAGGCATATTTCCGGAGTAAAAATCGAGTTATTGCATCCTCCCCCCGGCAAGGGAAATCCGGGACTCTTTCCGGACACGGTCGATCTTAATAATAACTCTTTGGTCATCAGATTCTCTTTTCAGGGAAAGTCTTTCCTCTTTCCCGGCGACATTGAGGCTGCAGGGGAAAAGGAGGTTGTCTCCAATTCAGGGCCGGCCCTCAAAAGCGATGTCCTCCTCTCTCCCCATCATGGGAGCAAAAGCTCATCCACCTACCCCTTTCTCGGGGCGGTGAGGCCTGAGATTTGCGTAATTTCTTCGGGGAGCGGCAACTTTTTTGGATTTCCGCACCGGAACACCCTTGAAAAGTTAAGGGACCTGGGCTGCGAGATTATCAGAATCGATAAGTCAGGGGCCGTCCGAATCTCGGCAGGCAGGGGCCCCTTGGATGTAAAGACCTTTTTAAATGGAGGTACTTAAAGACCAAAATCTACCATCAAATTACAATTTTAATAATAATGGCAATGGATTTTGGATAACCCTGGGCACCAGCAAAAAATTCTCCCTTTGACTCACGGGGATTTTCGTTCTATATTATTAAAAAGGAAAAATGGAATGGACGAAGAAGAATATAAAAACAAATACATGAACCTGAGGATCCTCAAGAGCGCCCAGGACTATCTCAAGTCGGAGGACGACTCTTCGACATCTGTCTATCCCATTAAGGTGCCGGACGATCTCCTATTACAGGTCTTGAAACTTCAGGGCGCCAAAGGCGCCGATGATTTGATTCATCATATATTTAAAATGGGACTGACCCTCTGGAGCGAGAGACTCTTTAACGATGCCTTCGGCTCTCCTGCGGCCCTGAGTTCCTTTATCGATATTGTAAAAAGGCGTAACAAGGAATAGGTAATATTATTACCTATTATTCCCCCTTTTTACACAATCTTATTTATTCGATTTTCATCATGTCTAAATACCCCTCCTTATATTTACGATCCAGGAATTTTAATTCCGCGCTAACAAATTGATATATAAATAAAATTTATTATAATGATTTTTTTATAGTTATTTTCTTGACAGGCCCCTTACGCCGACCTATTTTGTTAACAATATGAACAATAATAATGCGACATCCAAGGAAGACTTTCTGGGATACCAGGCCGAGAGACTTCAGCATCTGATAAATGAGATGATTGATTGCTGCCATGACAGGAATCTTTATGAGACCCGGAGGTTTGGCCTTCCCTACGCTGAAATCAAGAGCCTTATGCTCTTCAACGGGGAGCGGTACCTGACGGTAAAAAACATCGCGCAGAAACTCGACGTGGCCAAGAGCAGGGTCACAAAACTTGTAGACAGCCTCATAGGGAAAGGGCTCCTTGAAAGGATTAATGACCCCAAGGACGCAAGGATAAAACTGATTAGCTTAACCCCGGAAGGTCAAAGTAAGCTTATGGAGGTTGATATCTTCCATCAGGAAATTCACCGGAAGATAATCCTTCAACTCAATCCGGATGATAGAAAAAACATGCTCACCTTTTTAGAGAAACTCAGATCCGCCATGGAGGCAGTTAAAGAGACATTCCTTTGAGAGTCCGGCGCAGGGAGTATGGAACGATATCATTGTGAACAGTATTAGCAAACAAAGGGGGTTATAATGCAGAATAGTACCATATTAGAAAAAGAGATTGAACCCAAGGAAGAAAACCTCTCGAGACTGAAGGAGCTTGAGGATCAGATAAACGGCATAAAGGAGAAGCTTGAATCCCTTACCAAGTCCGCGCCCTCAAACAAGCTCTCAATGATCGTCTTCAGCGGGGACCTGGACAAGGTCCTTGCCGCCTTTATCATCGCCACCGGGGCCGTGGCAATGGGAATGGAGGTGGTCATGTTCTTCACCTTCTGGGGCACCCCGGTACTTAGAGACAAAAATAAAAAGGCGGGCGATAAAGACCTTATGGGAAAGATGTTCGGCTCCATGCTGCCCAAGGGAACATGCGAGGTCAAGCTCTCCAAGATGAACATGGCCGGCATGGGGACCAAAATGATGAAATCCCTGATGAAGAAAAAAAACGTGGCATCGCTCGAACAGATGATCGAAATGGCCGGAGAACTGGGCGTTCAGATCTACGTTTGCGAGATGTCCATGGACCTTATGGGCTTCAAGCAGGAAGAGATAATAGACTACCCCAACATGTCTTTTTGCGGGGTCGCCAAATTCCTGGAAGAAGCGATGGACAGCAAGGTCCAGCTATTTATTTAGAAAATAATCAATCGAAGAAGGAGGATTATCATGAGCGAAGAAATTCATGCTGACAAGGTTATGGATCTCAAGGGCCTGCCCTGCCCCATGCCTGTCGTCAAGGTGAGTAAGGGCATTAAAGAGGTCGAGGTGGGCCAGGTGATTGAGGCCGTTACAACGGATCCAGGATCTCTGGCCGATTTTCCGGCATGGGCCAGGACCAGCGGGAATGAGATACTGAAAACAGACCAGGGTGACGGGGTAATCAAGTTTTACATCCAGCGCAAGGCCTAATAATTTTCCAGACCGCCCCCTGCCCGGGAGCGGTCTGGTTCCATCTCTTTTGATTCGAGGAGGATTTTGTGGAAACAGTTTATTATATCATTATGGTGCCCATGGTATATCTGGCCTTCGCCCTTTTTATCTTCGGCACCGCCTTCAGGCTTATCAAAATCTTTCGGGAACCCAGGCATCCGGCAACCCTCCAGATCTATCCGGAGAAAAACCCCAAGTGGCTCTGGGCCCTCCTTGACACATTTCTCCTGCCGACGGTCAGGAGACACAAACCGGTCCTGTGGGTATTCCTTATGCTGTTTCATATCTCCTTCCTGCTCATTATCATCGGGCACCTGGAGCTGATTGACGATTTCAGGATCATCCAGGTCATACCCCATGAGATATTTCTCGGAAGGGGTTTCCTGGGCCTCATTCTGTCCGTGGCCCTCCTGTTTTTCCTCTTCAGGAGGTTTGTCTCGCCCTATCGCGAGCTTTCAGTGCCTGAAGATTACTATCTCCTCATCCTCCTGTTCCTGACCGTCCTCTTCGGGAGCCAGCTGGACTGGGCAAGGACCTGGTATGGATATGACAGCCTCTCTGTGGAAGAATACAGGGCCTACCTCTCAAGCCTGGTCCATCTGAGGCCGGAACTGTCAACAGATATCACTTACACGGGCCACTCGTTCATGCTTGTTCTGCATGTCTTTTTCGCGAACCTGTTCCTCATGTTTTTCCCCTTCAGCCAGATCATGCATTCCTTCATAGCCCTGCCCGTAAATAAACTGAGAAGAGGTTAGATATGGACCAGAAGACCAGAGACGAACTGCTGCGGCTCTTTCAGAGCAAACTCGACGAGGCCATGAGATTCTACCTGGAGACATGCACCCGCTGCGGGGTATGCGTGGAGGCCTGCCACGTCTATGCCTCCATGGGCCACGTAAAATACATCGCGGCCTACAGGGCCGAGATAGTACGAAGAATCTACAAGAAATATTTCAAGGGCCGGGGAAAATTATGGCCCTCAGTTGGTGACGCCAAGGAATTGAGCGAGATGGCCCTGGAAGAACTCTATGAGGCCGCCTATTCCTGCACCGGATGCAGGCGCTGCATGGTATACTGCCCCTTCGGGATCGACACGCAGATGATTATGTCCATAGCAAAACTCCTCCTTGTGGGCGCCAATGCCGAACCGGAGATCCTCACCATGCTGGCCGATACCTCCATTGAAAAAGGGAAATCCCTGGATCTATACAAGGAGCATTTCCTCACCGGAATCAAGAACCTGGAGCAGGAGGTTGTAAAAAAATGGAGGATAGAGGCGGGCGAAACGGCCATCCCCGTGGGCGTGGAGGGCGCTGACCTCCTCTATGTAGCCCTGGCAGGGGCCCATTCCATTATTCCGGCCGCCGCGATCTTTAACGCCGCCGGAGAGAAATGGACCCTGAGCTTTTTTGAGGCCGTCAACTTCGGGGCCTTTGTGGGCGACCCCACCCGCACCAGCCTCATCATGGATCGTATTATCAACGAGGCGAAACGGCTCAGGGTCAAAGAGGTCTGTATATGCGAGTGCGGAACGGCCTTCAGGGTTATGAAGCAGGCGTCGGGCAAGCAGCCCTTCGAGGTTTCAGCCATAACCGAGGTGCACGCGCGATATCTCAGGGAAGGCCGGATCAGGGTGGACAAATCCAGGTTCAAAGACGGCATCACCTATCATGATCCCTGCCAGATAGCCAGGAACGGGGGCATAATCGACGAGGCCCGCTATATCCTGGGACACCTCACGGACGATTTCAGGGAGATGTCACCTGACCCGAGATACAACTGGTGCTGCGGGGGAGGCGGCGGACTGGTCGCGCTTGGCGAGGAGACCCTGGATTTCCGGATGAAATCATCAAAGGTCAAGGCCGATCAGGTAAAGGCCACAGGAGCGAAGATCCTCGCCACGGCCTGTGAAAACTGCCACACCCAGTTGAGCGACCTGAACAATCACTATAAAATGGGCGTGGATGTCCAGTTCCTGAGTTCCTTGATTGCGGACGCCCTGGTGAGATGAAGCCCCAAAAGCTCTGCCCAGCCAGCAGGATTTAATATTGTGTCCTATAAGTAACTTTAATAAATAATAAAAGTCCGGTTCTCTATGCAGGATCGGAGTCCTTGGTCTCTATCTGAAGTCAAATGGTCCAGCAATGTTATCTCTTCAAGGTGATATAATAAAACCGGGCGTAAGGCACAGGGCTAAAGGTTCCCTAAAAATAGAGTTTAAGAATTTTTTTGTTTCTCCCTGCGCCTTGCGCCCTTGGCCCTTAGCCTCCGGCTGATATCACCTTGAAGAGATAACATTGCCTGCCTTGGCATATCTATTTCTGTGGGGTAAAAACAAAGCCTAACTAATGCAAGCTATTTCCGGGAAACGACACTAGGACAAGGGGGCTTCATCCTTTTTATCGCCCTTTTTGCCCTTCCCGTGATCCCTGAAAAGCCCTGTGAAGAGGCTGAATGTGGCGCCTGCGATCGGTTTTATATGACTGACCCTGAAGAGGAGATCTCGATTGCGGATCGGCTCGACAGACCTCACCTCCTTGAACTTGGGGAGAAAGATCCCCGCGGCTATCAGCCGCATGAGTCCGGAGATCAGGAATATCACGGTCAGCATGAAAGGCGGTTCCCAGGTCCAGGAGCCCAAAGAGAAGCTACGGGGCAGGTGGCCGGCGGCGTATCCGCCCAATAGGGATCCCGCAAGCACAAAAACACCGTTGACAAGCCCGTTATAGGCCACGCATCTCGCCCTCTTTGGCGGGGTTACCGCGTCAAAGATGAAGTTTGCCACTGCCAGGCTGAAACCCGACCAGACCAGCCCTCCATAGATCTGTATGACCATCAGATATAGCATGGCAGGAGATACAAGCCAGAGAATGGGGACAAGGCCTACCCCCCATCCGCACAGGTTTAGTATCTTCTTATTGCCGAACCGGTCGCTAAGGACCCCCCAGTACCTGAAGGTGAGAAATTGCGTGACCATGGACATACCGACCACGACCGTGAACTGCACATAGGAAAAGCCCAGGTCCCTCAGCATATAGAGTGCGAAATAGGGCGCGGAAAAGGCGGTCCCAAAATTGATGGCCCCCACAAAGAAAACGAATTTTGCGAAATTCGAATAGGGCGACCGCCGTAAAAACTGTCTGAAGGTAAAGGCCTGGTCGGGTGCGAGGTGAAATTCCGGGTCTTCATACTTCGAGAGCCATCGAACGGAATTAAGGCGCGCAAGAAAGGCCGCAGAAAAAATAATCAGGAAACCCGTCGCCGCCATGCCCCCCTTCTTGAACAGGTGCAGGATTACTCCGGCAAGGATAAGGGAAATAAAGGAACTTATCCCGGTCAGGCTGTTGCGGTCCCCAAAAAAGCGACCCCTGATGCCGGCAGGAACGAGATCTCCTATCAGGCTGTTCCAGACGGGAACCACGGACCCGTTGGCCCCCTGGTAAATAATCATCAGGGCCAGGAGACTGATGACCGACATGGACCCCTGCCCGAAAAGAAAGGGAAGAAGGGCCATGGGGATGAATGTCAAGGCCTGGACGGTCGCGCCCGTGAGTATAACTTTCCTCCTGCTCCTGAACCGGTCCATATTTAGGGCCCCGACCCATTGCATTACCGCCCCGAAGAGCTGGGGAAGGGTCGCCAGGAGCCCCACCTGGATCGTGCTGGCCTTGAGGAAAATGCCGAAAGGCCCGAGGTATGTCTCTCCGCACCCCATCATTACGGCGTAGGAAGCACCGTCGGCCATCGAGGCACGCAGGGAAGAAGTTTCGCCGGACAGATTTTTAGAATCTCTGTTTATCTCAAAACCCCTGAACCTTTTTTAAATCTGAAAGATATTTTCGGGTCAGTTCCATATACGCGTTCTGCCCCTTTTTCAGTCTGCTAACGTGCTTATCCGTAACTTCGCCGATTTTTTCTGCCGGGGATCCCGCAAAAATTGTCCTGTCAGGGACCACCTGATGTTTTTTGATCCGCGACTGTTCCGCGACAATGGACCACTCCCCTATTTCCGAGTGGTCGCAGAGAATGGATTTCATGCCGATAAGACAGCAATCCCGGATCGTCGTGTCATGGAGCATCACCATGTGTCCCACGATCACACGTCTCCCGATCATTACACCGGTCTCGCAATGGATTACTACGCTGTCTTCTATGACGGATTCATCACCGATGAAGATCTTCCCGAAATCCCCCCTGATAATGGCCCCGAATCCGATATGACAGTCTTTTCCAATCATCACGTCCCCGATGATTTCAGCACTCGGGGCGATCCATGTTCCCTCCCCTATCACAGGTCCCTTTCCATCCAGCTCATAAACCGGCATCCCTTAATCCCCATTAAAATCCAGCC
>CAZGIZ010000019.1:0-11804 GCA_964526655.1 uncultured Desulfobacteraceae bacterium
GGCGAGGCGCATGTACATTCCGCTGGAGTATCGTTTTACTGGAGTATCTATAAATTTTTCGAGTTCGGCGAAGGCGACGATTTCATCGAATTTTCTGGTGATTTCCCATCGGTTCATGCCAAGGATTGCGCCATAGAGATATATGTTTTCGTGACCGGTGAGCTCGGGGTGGAAGCCTGTGCCGACTTCGAGGAGAGAGCCTACACGTCCCCGGAGTTCGACCCTGCCTTCTGTGGGTTCGGTGATCTTTGAAAGTATTTTGAGGAGGGTGCTTTTCCCGGCACCGTTTCGGCCGATGATGCCTACGACTTCACCGCGATTGACTTCGAAAGAGATGTCTTTGAGCGCCCAAATAATTTCAGAGGTCGGAGATCGGAGGTCAGAGGTCAGATTGAATAGCTTCGCTATCCCTTGAAATGGGGCCTTGGCCGCATCCACAAGGGTTTCACGGAAGGTACGGTAGCCTGCCTCTCGGGCACCGATGCGGTACATCTTGGATAAGTTATCTACCTTTATGACTGTTTCGGACATTTTGCCTTTTTCATTATAAGTGCTTTGTAGCTGAGTGCATAGCGCATGGGGCAAAGAGCCAGGAGCAGGGGGCGGGGAGCAATAATCATATTAGCGTATTCAAAAGTTGATCGTCTGGCAATGTTGAGAAACTGGGCAAATTCTTTATCGGAAAACGATCCGGAGCCTCCATACCTGTTATATTGCTCCTTAGCCTCTTAACTATTATGAGATCTGAATCCCATACTTTAAAATCTCGCTGACTAAAGGATTATTAGATTCGAAGTCTTCAACGCGGAACGGGTGAGGTTCGATGCGATCGTCAATCTCAGCCGCGATTTTCATCAGCTCCAATCTTTCATCAAAAGTGTTTTCTGAAAAATCCGGAGAAACGACAGCTACATCTATATCACTCCATTCAGTGGTATTACCCCTTGAATATGATCCATAAATATACGCGGAATGAATTTTATATTTTTTTTTCAAAGTATTTAGGAAATGTGAAACTTGATATTCTATTTTTTCAATTCTTTCAGCCATTGAAAAACTCCCTTTATTTCTGTTATCTGTTTCTCTGTATATTCTTTCGTACACTTTTTTCTGAAATCCCTTTTGATGTCAGGATAACGTGCCTCGATATTAAAAGCTGATATCTCAATCAATGAATTTATCCTATTTGCAGGAATTTTTATTCCCGAGACTTTAGCAAGTCTAAGAAGGTTATGAATCGGAGGAGCGTGTTCTTTATGTCTGTTTACATATAGTGCTTTCAACAATTTTTCAATTGATAGATGCCCGAAGAATAAAGCATAGGAATAATCACCCTTTTCCATTAAATGATTTGCAACCTGAAGAGCTTCTTCGGCTTCGGTAATCCAGAATGATTCTATTTCAGTGATATCCATTTAATACGAATACAGACTTTTCTATGTTCCTTGCTTGCAAAAGCAGTATTGTTTGCTTAAATTTTCAACTTTTATGACTGTATCGTTGGGCATGAATGGTTATCGATTATTTGTTATCTGATATCTCTACTCTTTTTCTGAGATATTTTAAGTCCTCCAGGTCTTTTGGTCTTTCAAGTGAGGCTTTGTTTTTGAAAAATGTTTGGAGGATATCCCATTCCTCTGCCTCTTTGAAGTTTTTCGCTTTATGATATACAGGTTTCATCTGATAGCCTCCTTTCATGGCACAGAGCATAGAGGCAAAAATGTCGAAATAACAAAATTTGGTATTTCCGACATTTTTCATCTAATATTTAACTCCTGGACCTGTCATTAGCTTACTCACCTGCTCTATGCCCCATGCTTACTGCTGCCTGCCTCCGGACAGGCTTCCGCCCCTTGGATTACATTTAAATGTTCTAACACCTTTTACGTACGGTGCATTGCAGTGGACACGATATCTTTTTTAAAGCTTGCTTAGTGAAAAAACACCAATAAGATCAATGTGTTGATGTCTTATCTCCTAATAACCATGCACAAATAACCGATAACCGCCTTCACACCACGTCCGCGAAGACCCTCTCCATTCTCCTGAAATAGAAAAGCCCGCTAAATAACAGGGCAAATATAATCGCGGTTGAGATCCCGAGAAAGGTCCAGTCTATTGGCTGATGCCCGAGAATGCAGGCCCTGTATGCCTTGATTACCCCGCTCATGGGATTGATAAGGAGCAGCCACAAGTATTTCCCCTTTGCCATGCTTGTCGGATAGATCACGGGTGAAACAAACATCCAGATCTGAATAAGAAATGGTATCACATATCGGATATCGCGGTACTGGACGTTCAGGGCGGAGAGCCACAGGCCCACACCGACCGCGCAAAGGAATGTTAAGATTACTAAAAAGGGAAAAAGCAGGATACCGAACCCGAGTATGACCTTGTAATAGATAATAAGCCCGCAGAGGATAAACATGGCGATGAAAAAATCGAGCAGGCCCCCAAGGGCTGCCGACACAGGCACGATCAGACGCGGGAAATAGATCTTTGTTATAAGATTCGCACTGCCGACGAGGCTGTTTCCGGATGTAGAAACGGAATTGGCAAAATAGGTCCAGGGCAACAGGGCCGTGTATACAAAAATCGGGTATGGCATTCCGTCGGAAGGTATCTTTGCCAATCGCCCGAAAAAGAAGGTAAAAACCACCATCGTGAAAAATGGCTGGATAATGGCCCAGAGACCCCCTAAAACGGTCTGCTTGTATCGAACCTTGATATCCCTCTTGGTTAGGAAATAGAGCAACTCCCTGTAGCTCCATATCTCCTTGAAGTCCACAGGGACCCAGCCCTTTTTCGGTTCGATGATTGTTATTGGAATACTTGATTCGGGCATTGGATTTTTGTTAATAGATATCGATTATCGGTTATCCGTCAATTCCCCGATAACATATAACCAATAATCCTCTTTCCCCGGGCATGCTTCCGCCCCTTGGATTACATAAGATTACATTAATCCTTGGTTTTTATACATGATGAAGCAATAAAATCGTTTCCTGATTCTATATAACCCTCTCAAATCCCTCCTGCTCAAAATGCGAGTCAACAGCGAGGGATTTCTTGATGCCTAATTTTTTCATAATCACGAAACTTGTACAGTCCGTGAAACTGTAGCGTTTATCGGGCCGGTTAATAAAAAGCTCCCACGCATTCATTTCATCCGGTGCCCTGATTTTTACCATAACGAACACCTTGGGATTTAAGAGAGTTTTTCCGGTTAAAACAGCTTCTTTATGTCCCACTCTAGCCATTACCAATGTCAGAATCTCGTCAAATATGAAATTCGTGGTGAGAAGTTGCCCTTTGTATTTATCAAGATAGCTTTTTACCTTTTCATGGTCAGGATCCTTCGAGTTAATAAACGCATACAACGCGCTTGTATCCACAAAGACTGTATCAGTCATTATCTTTTACCCTGCCATAAAGCAGCTTATCATGATCTCTCCCGCGCCCGTTATGATCTTCCCCTAAACCGCATATGGCTGACAGAGGTTCATTGGGGGTGTCTTTGTCAATAGAATCGGTGATAAGCTCTCTAATTAGTTCGGATATGCTCTTCCCCTTTTCCTCGGACACGCCCTTTAGATACTCATATTGCCATTTTTCAATGATGACCTGTGTCCTATGCATCCCATGACCTCCACTTTTTTGGACATATTACATCATTACATCATATATGTCAACGGTATAGTCTTTAATGAGGCAAGAAGCCCCTTTATCCAATTTTTCAATTTTTACGAGGTGTAGGATGGACTTAGATCATGCCAGTGGGTAATGGATGTAATAGAAATATCAAAATTTTATTAAAATTATTGTATTTTATATCAAAATATGATAATTGTTAGTTCGCAAGGTGAACATGATAGAGAAAGGAGTCCCGGTGGGGATAGGATTTAAAGAAACGAAGAGATTCCTTTTTGCTATTCCTATTCTTTTCGGATTGATATTCTTAGGATCCTGCGGCATTGTTTCCACGACCTATAAAATAGGAAAAGGGACCGTAAAGGCCACCTACAAGGTAACGAAGACGGTTGTTAAGGGGGCTTATGGGACCGCTAAGGTCGTTTATAAGGTTGGAGGATTCACATTTAACGTGGTCATGGCGCCCCTGAGCTGGCCCTTTACGCGAGATGGGCTGGAATCCATTGATGGTCTTCCCCCAAAAGAGGCGGTGAAAAAGGGCAGGGTAAAAAACTCGCCCTATGTGGTAAACGGGAGAAAATATGTCCCCATGTCCGTGGATGAGGCGGGCAATTACAGGGAAAAAGGGATCGCATCATGGTATGGTTATGAGACCAGAAATAAGAAAGGAGGTCACATGACCGCAAACGGAGAGGCCTTTGATCCCAAGGGCCTTAACGCGGCCCATAAATACCTCCCCCTCCCGACTTATGTCAAGGTCACAAATCTCGAAAATAACCGGTCAATTATTCTCAGGGTAAATGACAGGGGCCCTTTTGTTGACGGGCGTATAATTGACCTGAGCGCGGGCGCGGCAAAAAAGTTAGGTTATTACAGAAAAGGCACTGCAAGGGTGTTGGTGGAGGCCATCGATGTGGAGGCGTAGATGGATGTAGACAAGGCAATTATGGCGTTTTCAGAGAGCGAGAGGATCAAGGAGGGTATTTTATGGGCCTCCCAGCTTCTCAGCATAATCCAGACTCTTCCGGCCGGCGAGAAAATAGGGGGAGGAAAACCTGCTCTAAATATGAGGCTTTAATATTGAACGAAGATAATCTGAAAAAGCTTTTGGAGGATTTGATCAAAGGAGAGGTATCCGTAGACAGCGTACTCCGGAAACTGAAAGATCTTCCCTTTGAAGACATTGATATCGCCTGCATTGATCATCACCGCAGTTTTAGGCGGGGGCAACCCGAGGTGATATTCGGGGAGGGGAAGGAGCCGGAAGATATCCTCGCCATCATGGAAAGGATGGTCGAGCAGGATGAAAACATCCTGATTACCCGTCTGTCTCCGGACAAGGCAAAAAGGATTGAGGAAAGGTACCCCGCGAGTATCTACCATCAGCGGGCAAGGGCCTTGACCCTGATGAGGAAGCCGAAAAAGACCTCTGGAAGGGGGACTATTCTGGTTCTCTGCGCTGGAACTTCCGATATCCCTGTAGCTGAAGAAGCGGCCGTCACAGCGAGATACATGGGAAACGAGGTGGAGACCATCTATGACATAGGCGTATCAGGAATTCATAGGGTATTGGCCCATAGGGAAAGTCTCCTAAGGGCATCCGTGATTGTTGTTGTCGCGGGCATGGAGGGCGCCCTCCCCAGTGTCGTGGGGGGGCTGGTGGAGAGACCCGTCATCGCGGTACCGACCAGTGTGGGATATGGGGCAAGCTTTCAGGGGATCGCGGCCCTGTTGGGCATGCTGAATTCATGCGCTTCGGGGGTGACGGTAGTGAATATCGATAATGGATTCGGAGCGGGCTATGCCGCGAGCGTTATCAATAAGGAGTAATTTGCCACAGACCCATATAGAAGCCACATACCCCCTATCCCGTATCACCTATCTCTATTCCTTATCTCCCGCACCATCCTTTTCAAGTCCGGCACCTTCTGCCGCTGGCCCTCGTCCCAGCATGGCAGGAGACTGTTATTGTGATAGAGGGGTTCATTCAAGAGATCGTATTCCGAATATTCGATCGCCTTTTCCCACAAGGGGGTGTGGGGCAGGGGTGAATACTCGGCCAGGTATGGTGTTGCTCCGAGGCGATCAACAAACCTTATGGTATTCTCTACGGAAGACACTGTCTGTCCGGGCAGTCCCATGAGAACATAGGCACCTATATCCCTTTTTTCGTAGCCGGCCTTCTTGAGGTTGTGAACCGCTATTTCGAATTCACCTTCAGAGACCTTCCTATCCAGATCCTCGTGTTGATTGATGTCGGATGTCTCCAGCCCAAGGCGGATGGTGCGAAAATTAGAAAGATACATCAGCCTGGCGATCCCTGGTGTTATCTCCCTCAAATGAAGGCCGTTGGGCGTATGAAACCTGACATTAATTCCACTCTTTAAGAGGTCTTTCAGGATTGATTCTATGTGCGATCCCGCATCTACCAGCAGGGCGTCGTCAAGGAATGCGAAATCCATAACTCCGTGAGATTCATGCCAGTATCTGATTTCTTCAACGACCTTTCCCGGGTCACGGCGGGTGAATGCGGGGATTAAAAAACGGCTGGCGCAATACCGGCATTTGAAGGGACAGCCCCTGGAGGTCATTATGCAGACATAGTCTATTTTATTCAACATATCAAAGGCCGGATAGGGCAGCTCGCTCATTTCCGCGTTTTCTCCCGGGACAGAAAGGCCTAAATGATCCAGTATCCCCGGAATAGATTCCATGTTATGGAGGCCAACTTCAGACGCCACGTAATCAGCTCCTGAAAAGCGCCGGGCATGTCCTTCACAGAGCCTCGCATATATTCCCCCCAAAATTACCGGGATACCGGGATGGACATTTCTTGCCAATTCAATGACCTCTGTTACTCCAGGGTACCAGTAGGTCATGAGTGATGTAACAAGGATTGCTGACGGATTTTTTATTTTTTTCAATTCATTGATAAAGAGTTGTCTGGCAATGCCATATCGGCTATAACTTCTTTGGACGTGTTTCAATGGAAGGGGCTTGGACTCCTTTTTCTTCCAGAATTTGCCTGTTCCGTATAGACGGCGCACAGGGGGAGTCATGGAGGTTATGCCGTCCATCTCCGGGTGGTGCACATCCAGGCAGTCTATTATGTGAGTCCGATATCCCAGCTCCCTCAGGTACGCCGCAATATATAGGAGTCCCTGGGGTTTGGACCAGAGGTCATATGCCGCGAAATCGTATATCCACGGGTTTATGAGAATTAGTGTGGGGTTCATTTAAAATAAGAGTATCCGTTGTTTGTTGTCAGTTGACTGTGGTCAAAATAGCCATTATTTCAGTTGGTTGCATTGAATCACAAATCAGAATTACTTGAGACATAAGTCTTTTGAATCACACTGACAAGCGACCACTGACACTAACTTAAAATATTAGTTTTGAAAAATTTTGGCAACCGGCTTATTTATGATTATTGGCCACAGATATACAGACCTATTGCCAGGATGATATAGGTTAAATATCATTCATTGTTTGTCAACGAGCATTAGCATCGAATCACTTAGAGACAATAGGATTAAAAGATGAGGGCAGTAGTCCAGAGGGTCAAAAACGCCAGGGTCGAGGTAAATGGATTGATCGCAGGTGAGATAGGAAAGGGGCTATTGATCTTTCTTGGGGTTGAAGAAGGCGATTCTGAGAAGGATTGTGATTATCTCGCCAATAAGATCTCGAACCTAAGGATTTTTCCCGACAAGAAGGACCTGATGAATCTCTCATTAATTGAGACAGGGGGAGAGGCACTTGTGGTGTCCCAGTTCACCCTTTTGGGAGACTGCCGGAAGGGACGCAGGCCGTCTTTTACCCGGGCGGCCGCGCCTGAAAAGGCAAGGGATCTGTATGAAAATTTTATCGGGCTCTTAAGAGACAGGGGCCTCAAGACAGCGACCGGCGAATTCCAGGAGATGATGGAGGTCCACCTTGTTAATGACGGCCCGGTCACGATGCTCCTTGACAGCTCAAAGAAATTTTAGGAACTAATGATTCGATTATATCCTGACCGGACATTATTGATTTAAATCACTCTTTTAGATACTATTCTCTAAGATCATAAGGGAGATCACCAGAGAAACATTTCAAGGCCATGAACAATAACAGGATCCGAAATGGCTCATAAAGGCAAAAAGACAAAGATAAATAGGTCTTTAATTGAACTGGGAAAGCTCGCCCACAGGCTCAATAAAGAGAAACGGTATGATGAGGCTGTAGAGAATTATCTAAAAATATTAGAGATTGATCCGGATAATGTGTACGCCCTCGCAGGCCTGGGTGACTCTTACAGGGGTCTCAAGGATATTGATAAGGCATTGGATGTATGGTCCCGGTATCTTTCCCTCCGGCCCGATGATTACATGATCCTGACGAGGGTGGCGGACGGTTTCAGAAAGAGGGGAGATCTTGAGACCTCAAAGAGATATTATCTCCTCGCGCTGGAAAAAAACAGGCTGGATCCCTATGCGTTGATGGGCCTCGGAAATATCTGCATGAAAGAGGGGCTTTATAAGGAGGCCCTTCAATATTTCGAGACATTGATAGGAACCCCGGATGAAACTGTTGTTGTCTGCACATCTGCGGCAAATATCTACAGGAAACATGGGGAATATCAAAGGGCAAAGCTCCTATACGAGAGGGCCCTTGAGATTGATCCTGAAAATTCCCATGCCTGGCATGGAAAAGCAGATTGCCTGAGGGGCATGAAGCAGTATGAGCCGGCTATCAAGAGCTGGAAAGAGGCATTGAAACACGGTATGAATCCGAGAATATGCCTGACGAGAATCGGCGACTCCTACATCAATCTGAAGGATCTCAAGAAGGCGGAAGAGAATTATAACAACGCGCTGTCCTTGGGGTATGATAAATATGCCTATCTCGGTATGATAAAGATCCATGTCAGGCGCAAGGAGCTAAATGCGGCCTCGGGTATATTATCCATGCTTGCGGAAAGAGATCCCTATGATGGCCGTATTGCGGATGAATATAAAAAATTTTACGACAAATACCCTCAAATCACTGGGGCCGGGTCCAAAAACGTGAATGAACAGCAGGGATCAGTACATGTTAGGGATCAATGAAGCCGAGGGGGGAAAACCTTATCCAGAGGAATCCGCCGCCGGATTGAAAACCGATGATCCTGAAAAGAAGAGGATCAAAAAACAGCAATTACTCAAATGGCTCTTTTTCTTCTTCTTCGTTATCTATTTATTGATCTCCTATTACCATGCGCCCATCCTTACGCGCATGGGCCGATATCTTATCCTTGAACACCCCCCGGAGAAGTCGGATCTTATAGTCTGTTTGGCGGGAGGTAATATCGAGAGGGGCCTGGCAGCGGCAGATGCCTACAGGAGCGGACTTGCCCCGAAGATCTTTGTCGCGCGTGAAGAACTCCCGGACGGCTATGAACTCTTAATGGAGAAGGGGATCAGATATCCTGAGACTATAGATCTCATGCGATCCCTTTTAAAAGATTTGGGAGTACCTGAGTCGGCTATTATCAGAAATGATACACAGGTGGGAAGCACAATAGCAGAGGCCCAGATCGTTAAAAAAATAGCGGAGCAGAAGGGTTATAAATCGCTTATCATAATAACATCACCTTACCATTCCAGGCGGGCCTGGCTCACCTACAGGAAGGTATTTGAAGACAGTGACGTGAGGATCCTGGCCCTCCCCTCAAAATATTCCCTGTTCAGGCCCGAAGACTGGTGGAAAAAGAGGAGATACGTGAAAAAAGCAATAGTTGAATATCAGAAGCTGATTTTTTATACCCTTAAATATTTTTTCTGATTACTTCGTTTTCATGGTGAAAACGCCGTCCCAGTCAGGAGAAGGCGGATCGGCCTTCAGCTCTCCAGCCCTTTCAATGTAAAGCTTTGCCGCATAGATTGCCTCATTCATGTCAGCCACGGTCTGAAAGGCCTCTACTGCCTCGTCCCATTTCTGCTCCCTGTAGAGTCGCAGGCCCCTATGAAAGTTCTCTATGGTCTCCAGATAGTCCCTGGATACGTTTTCTTTTTCCCCGATTAATTGGTAGATGCTTACCGGCAGTGTTTTACCCTTGACCCTGACGCTGTCGAGCTCCATACAGACAAAGGTGTCTTTTACCCTTTGATAGGTGGAATCGCTGATGAGGATATTCGTATTATAGGACTTGTTGGCCCCCTCCAGCCGGGAACCCAGGTTTACCGCATCCCCCATGACCGTGTAATCGAACCTCTGGTCAGAGCCCATGTTCCCCACCATCATGGGGCCTGTGTTAATTCCGATGCCTATATCCAGGGGTTTTTTACCCTCATTGATCCATTTTTCGTTGAGTCCTTTCAGGCCGACCATCATGTCGAGGGCGGAGTGACAGGCCCTTGACGGGTGATCGGGCTGGTCGAGGGGAGCCCCATAGACGGCCATGATTGCATCCCCCATGTACTTATCGAGGGTCCCGTCATATTTAAAGACGATATCCGTCATAACGGTCAGGTATTCATTCAGCAGGTGAACGAGTTCCTCGGGCGTCAGCCCCTCAGATATGGTGGTAAACCCCCTTATATCCGAAAAAAGGACGGAAAGGTCTTTTTTATCCCCTCCAAGCTTTAATTTCTCAGGACTCTTAAGCATCTCATTAACCACAGAGCTGGACACATAATAGCTGAAGGCCCCCCTGATTTTCTTCCGTTCACGCTCCTCCGTGATATAGTAAAACAGTGTGAGCGAGGTATAGACCAAAATAAGGGTCAGTAAAGGGTAGACCATATTTACCAACAGCCCGTACTGGACAAAGAGGAAGCGACTGAGGAATATGTGTAAGGCAAAAAGGGCCACTGTTACAATAATCCCCTTGAGGGCGTTCAGCCGGGGCAGCAGTATCCCGGCGATCAACCCCAGGACTATAATGGCAAGCAGGTCATATAAGACGGCCCATTTAGGTTTATGAAGGAAATTATTATTAAGAATGTTATCGATAACCGTGGCATGGACTTCCAGCCCGGGATATTCACCGGTGCTTGAGGTGGATGTAAACCTTATGTCCCCGATACCGATGGCTGTGCCCCCTACCAGAACGATCTTATCCTTGAAGGTGCCTTCAGGGAACTTGTTATTTAAAATGTCTGTTATGGAGTAATAGGCGAATGTCTTTTCAGGGCCGAGATAGTTAATAAACATGTTTCCATTCTCATCCGTGGGTATGAAGGTCTTTCCCATCTGAATTCCCCTGATCCCGTACACAGCCACCTTGACGGTCATTTGGGGACGGCCAAGATAGTTCCAAACTGACTGGATGGAGAGAGGGGCGTAAATCTCTTCCCCGCACTTTATTGTTAAGAGGAGTGATCGGATTATACCGTCCACGTCGGCAACCATATTAAAATAGCCTGAGGATTCAGCGGCACGATTCAATATTTCAATGTTCGTTTGAGGGGCATATGCCGTATATTGGGTGAGAAAACGGCCTATATCTATTCCCTGCCCATCGTACTGGATCAGAGGGTAGCTGGAATCACTAATCTCCTGTAGACGGCGCCTGATCTCCTCCTGGTCCAGGTCGTAGTTCAAGGCCGATTTGCTCATGTGAAAGAAATACCCGAGGACTACCTTGGCCCTGGATCTTTTTATGGATTCGGCGAGGAGGAGATCGTTGTCCGCCTTTGATTTGCTATCCTCAAGAAACTTATTCAGTTCCTGGTTATTTATGGGCAGTTCCTCTATTTCATGTTCCAACTCCTTAATGAATTTCAGATTGCTGTTTTCATCCGGTTCCAGGAAGCCGATGTCAAACCCGACAACTTTGGCGCCGTCCCGGGAAAGATAATCAATAAGCCCTGCGATCTTTGACCTCGGCCAGGGCCATCGGCCCTCTCTATCCAGGCTTTTTTCATCTATCACGGCCAGGGCAACTTCCGAGGTAGGCTTTCTCACGCCCCGGGACAGAAATCGAAGGTCATAGGTCTTTAATTCGATAAACTCGAATATGGGAATTCCCATTGAGAACAGGAAAAGCACTATAATGATAAGCCCGGTGGTTATGGAGGTTGGATTCAGGGACAAAAAGGATTTGAAGAATTTTTTCATAGGCATAACTCCAGGAGGTTGTTGAATAATTCTACACAGTAAATTTGACTAAAGTCAAGTCATACAATCGCTTC
>CAZGIZ010000019.1:11904-42038 GCA_964526655.1 uncultured Desulfobacteraceae bacterium
GATGAGATATGTATTGACCATAGCCGGTTCCGACTCATGCGGGGGGGCCGGGATTCAGGCGGATATAAGGACAATAACCGCCCTTGGGGCCCACGCCATGACGGCTCTGACCTCTGTTACCGCTCAAAACTCAATCGGTATTGTGGCTGCTCACGACATCCCCGAGGGGTTTATCTCCCTGCAGATCGAGACAGTAATTAAGGATCAGTTTCCCGACGCGGTGAAGACCGGCATGTTGTCCAGCGGCCCCGCCGTCAAGGAAATAGCTGCGGTGATTAAAGAAAAAAGGCTCAGGAACCTGGTGGTGGATCCCGTCATGAGGGCATCAACCGGAGGTCAATTGCTTGAATCTTCGGCAATTGAGCTGATGAAGGAGGACCTGTTGCCGCTGGCAAGGGTGGTTACTCCCAATATTGACGAAGCAGGAGCGCTGACGGGCAGGACGGTCAAAGACCTGGCCGGAATGGAGGAAGCAGCAAGGGAGATAAAAGATCTGGGGCCGGATGTTATTGTGACTGGAGGCCATCTCGAAGAGAGATGCGTTGATCTATTTTTTAATGGAAAGGATGTTTACTATTTTGAGGGAGCAAAATTAGAGACAGCCAATACCCATGGGAGCGGCTGTGTCTTTTCCGCATCACTGGCAACTTTTTTGGCTTTGGAGTATAATATGCAGGAGGCCGCACGACTTGCCCATGACTTTACAAGGCGTTCCCTGGAAAAGGGGTATCCCTGTGGTCGAGGCTCGGGTGTGGTATCTCCCCAACCCCTGTCTGTCCGGAAAGAGGTTTCACAAGTCCATGCCAGATCAGGGGGATTTCGAGATTAAGGTATCTGAATAAAAATGACACAATTAGCTAAGGCAAGGGCGGGAATCATAACGCCCGAGATGGAGATAGTCGCGGAAAAGGAACACCTGGATGTCCGGATTCTGAGGGATCGACTGGCTGAGGGCAGGGTGGTCATACCCGCCAACGTAAATCATAAGGGGCTCGATCCATGCGGAATTGGAGAGGGGTTACTCATAAAGGTGAACGCGAATCTGGGGACTTCTTCCGACAGGGCGTTCATCGAGGAAGAGTTGGAAAAACTCAAGGCGGCCCTGGAGGCGGGCGCAGATACGGTCATGGATCTCTCAACGGGCGGGGACATCAATCAATGCAGGAAAAGGATCATAGGGGCATCTGCGGTTCCTCTCGGTACCGTACCGATCTATCAGGCGGTAGTGGAGACTATAAACGAAAAGGGAGGATTAATTCACCTTTCCGTGGACAAGATATTCGAGGTCATTGAAGACCATGCCGCTGACGGGGTGGATTTTATAACGGTCCATTGCGGGCTTACAAGGGCAGCACTGGAGACATTGAGGCGCCAGGGGAGGGTCACGGATATAGTCAGCAGGGGTGGCGCGTTCCTTACAACATGGATGATACATAATGATAAGGAAAATCCCCTCTACGAGCATTTTGACCGGCTCCTTTCCATTGCGGAAAAATATGATGTCACCCTTAGCCTGGGAGACGGTTTGAGACCAGGAAGCCTGGCCGACGCCACGGACAGGGCACAGATACATGAACTGATGACCCTCGGGGAGCTAACCAGGGCGGCCTGGGATAGGGATATCCAGGTCATGATCGAGGGACCGGGACATGTGCCCTTGAACCAGATCAAGGCCAACGTATTGCTGCAGAAGAAGCTGTGCGATCACGCCCCCTTCTATGTCCTGGGTCCCCTGGTGACTGACATTGCCGCAGGATACGATCATGTGGCATGCGCCATAGGGGGGGCCGTGGCAGGAGAAGCGGGGGCTGATTTTTTATGCTACGTGACCCCCGCCGAACACCTGTCTCTTCCGGGTGTCGAGGACGTGAGGGAAGGCGTTATCGTCACAAAGATAGCTGCCCACGCCGCTGACATTGCCCGTGGCAACAGATTTGCCCTGGAGAGGGATAACAGGATGTCAAGGGCAAGAAAGGACCTGGACTGGGAGACCCAGATGGAGCTCGCGATCGACCCGGCAAAGGCGAGAAGAGTCAGGGGGGAGAATCCGCCGGGTGAAGAAGACGTCTGTACCATGTGTGGGAAGTTCTGCGCCATAAAGCAGATAAAGGAATATTTTAAGCCTACTTCCCGAGGCAGAACTCGCTGAATATCCTGTCATAAAGCTCCTCATCTGCGGTTTGGCCAGTTATCTCGGCCAAGGCATCTATTCCGCATTTGAGGTCTACCGCGATGATCTCCCGAGGATAACCCTTTTTTATATTTATTACCGCGTTTTTGAAGTTAAAAGAGGCCTCTGTCAGGGCCTGCTTGTGCCTCATGTTCGGGGCCAGGGCCAGAGAGGGACTATCAACCTCACCTTTCATTGCCATTTCCATGACAATCCCGCAGAGGCCCTCTATCCCCTCGCCTGTGAGGGCGGATATCCTTGTGACCGGAAGGCCGTCAATAATGTTACTTAGCCTGCCTTCATTTAGCCTCGAGGGGAGATCGATTTTATTAATTACAATCAGGCTTTTATCTTTTTGAGACCTGGCAAGTATTTCCAGGTCATCCGCGTTCAAGGGACGGCTCTGATCGATTAAGATCAGTGAGAGGTCCGCCTCTGCCAGTTTTTGTTCGCTGAGATGAACTCCCATCTTTTCCACCTTCCCCCTGACCTTCCTTATTCCCGCGGTATCCATCAGCCGAAAGGGAATGCCATGAATATAGATTGTTGATTCAATGACATCCCTTGTTGTCCCGGGAACAGGGGTAACCAGGGCACGTTGTTCATTGAGCAGGCGGTTAAGGAGACTCGATTTGCCGGCATTGACCCGGCCTGCAATCACCGTGCTGATGCCCTCGATCCATATCTTTCTTCGGCCGTGGGCAACCAGGAGCATCTCAATAGGTTTTATGATTTCATCCTCAATAATGGCGGTCATTTCCTCACCGGGCAACGCAATTGATTCCTCTTCAGGGAAATCTATCTCGACTTCAATATGGGCTAAAATCTCAACAGCTTTTTTCCGCAGCCTTTCTACCTCTTTCCCCAGTTCCCCCCTGACCTGCCTTGATGCCAGGACAAGCCCCTTTTCCGATTTCGCATTAATGATATCAACAATCGCTTCCGCCTGGGTCAGGTCTATTCTGCCGTTTGAGAAGGCCCTGAAAGAGAATTCTCCGGGTTCGGCCAGTCGGGCACCTTCATCCAGGATGATCTGGAGTATCCTGGAGAGGAGAAGGGGGCCGCTGTGGGAATTTATTTCAACCACGTCTTCCCTGGTATAGGAGTGGGGGGATTTCATGAAGGAGAGGAGGACCTCATCGATCATCTGCCCGGACGATGGATCCATGATACGGCCGAGATACAGACGGTGACTTTCGAAATCCTTTGTCGCGCATTCGGGTTTAAAGAGTTTGAGGGCGATCGACCTGGAACCGGGACCGCTGATACGGACTATGCCGATCCCTCCCGTCCCAAGGGGGGTGGCGATGGCCGCGATGGTGTCCCGCTTCATTGGATCGTATCGCATGGCAAGACAATCCTAAATAGTGTATTCCCTTTGCTTTAACCAGGGTTCAGGCCTTTATCTTTTCAGCATGATAACGACCTTTTTTAATACGCCCTCACCGCGGCTCCGCGTGTCCAAATTTTCGTCGTCTTTAAGGGCAAGGTGCACTATGCGCCTATCATGGGGGTTCAAGGGGTTAGTTGTAATGGGCTTTTTTAATCTCTTTACTTTGTCACCCATCTTCAGGGCCAATTGAGTCAGGGATTCAACACGCCTCTTCCGATAATTTTCAGAATCCACCACGACCCTTATTTTTTTATCAGACCCCTTGTTTACAACCCTGTTTACAATATATTGAAGGGCATCCAGGGTCTTTCCCTTTCGTCCAATCAAAATGCCCGAGGTATCGCCTTCAATTTCCAACGCGATCTTCCCGTCGGACTGTTCCGCATTTATGGTCGTATTGACAGGGATAAGGGCCAGGATATTTTCAAGGGTCTCTTTCGCTGTTTCGAGCTCTTTTAAGTAGTCGCCTGTTTCTGCCCCTTTTACATTGACCCTGACCCTGGTCTTCTTTGTGCCGACCAGGCCGAAAATGCCGGCGGAGCCGGGTTCGATAATATCTATATCCAGTTCTTCCACCGGGATATTCAATTCACGAGAGGCCTTTTCAATAGCCTCCTCGGCGTTTTTTCCTTCAAATTCATAGGTGTCCATGTTTTTCCTCCAAATATTAGCCGGGTCTTTTTTTGATACGGTATTGCTGGCCTATGGAAAGTATATTATTTGTCAGCCAATATAATACAAGGCCAGATGGAAAGTTGATAAACATTACAGTGAAGATAATAGGTAAAAACATCATAACTTTGGCCTGAGAAGGATCCCCAGGTGTGGGAGTCATCTTCTGCTGTATAAACATTGAAGCCCCCATAAGGAGTGTCAGTACGGGTATCCCGTAGGGCGGAGACATAAAGGGGATGCTGAAGGGAAAATTGAAGAGGCGATCGGGGGCGGAGAGGTCTTTTATCCAGAGGATGAAGGGCGCATGCCTCAATTCGATGGAATTGCCGAGGATCCTGTACAACGCGAAAAACACGGGAATCTGGATGAGCATGGGCAGACATCCCCCCATGGGATTGACCTTGTAGGTCTTATAGAGTCCCATCAATTCCTTCTGCATCTGCTCCTTATTGTTTTTATACTTTTCCCTTATTTTGGCCATGATGGGCTGCAGTTTCTGCATCTCTTTCATGGACTTATAGCTCTTATGGGTAAGGGGCCAGAATATGATCTTGATCAGGATTGTGAGTATAATGATTGAGACCCCGTAATTGTGAACGTATTTGTAAAAAAATCGAAGGCAGTAATGGAGAGGTTTGGCAATAATGTCAAAAAACCCGTAGTTTATTGCCTTGTCGAGGCTTTTCCCCATTTTTTTTAATACATCCAGGTCCCGGGGACCAAGGTAGAGGGTGAACTGGGAGGACACCTGTTCAAGGGGTCTGAGGGAGACGGTGGGGGTATCGTAGGCCGCCTCTATAAGGCCCGAGGGCAGCAACCGGCCCGTGAAGCTGCCTTCCAGATGTTCCTCCGGAATGATCGTGGACATAAAATAGTCGCTTTCATAGGCCATCCAACCGATCTGCCCCGAAAGGATCTTCTCTTCCTTTAGCTTTTTCGGCTTGAGCTGTTCGAGCTTATTATTCAGGAGGAGGGCAACTCCCACAAAGGAGTAATAGCTGCCCTTTTTTTCAGGAGGCATATTTTCCAACAAGGCCCTGATATGGCCGTCCACCTGAGAGTTGGCGTGATTTGACAGGGTAATAAAGAGGTCGATGCCGTATCTGTCAGGGTGGAAACGAAAAATTTGTTTAATGGAAACGCCATCCGGCCTTTGATACTCAAAAGTAAGATCCTCGGGTTTGGTTCCTGCGGCGACCTGCAGGGATTCTTTGTCCACGCTATAGATTGCCTTCTTATTCCCGATGACGGATTGCGGATCAAAGGAGACTGAAAAGAAGTCGCCATTATCCTTTTTCAGATTGACCAGTTCGACCAGGGGTGATTCCGGATCTGTTGTGAGTCGATAATCCTTTAATTTGAAACTCTTTATTGCCGCACCCTCGTTGGAGAATACGGCCCTGTAAAGTGGAGTTTCGACCTTGATCTCCTTTTGGCTGGTCAGGGGAGCGACAGATGTCTCCGGTGCCTGTCCGGTATCCTGAGAAATTGAGGGTTTGAAAGCGGGGGGTGTCTCAGGTTCGGGAGCAAACTTCCTTGTCTCCTCGCGAAGGTCCTCCTTCTTTGGGGCCACCTGTTTGTGTTTTGGTGTGTACAGATATGACCAAAGTATCAAGACCAGAAAAGATAAAGCAAAAGCTATAATTGTCCTTTTTTCCATTCAAGAAACCAGATTTAAAAGTCATTCGGCTAATCGTATTCGATTTATAAGACCGATCTAATAAGGTGGGTCGTATCCTCCCTCATGGAAGGGATGACATTTTGCGATCCTGACCAATGACATCATAACCCCCTTAAATATGCCAAATCTCATAATGGCGAGGCGGGCATAGGTGGAGCAGGAAGGATAAAAACGGCAGGATGGGGCCATAAACGGAGAGACCATTTTTTGATATACGTCTATAAGTAAGACAGGTATATATCTTAAACTATAAGGAACGACTTTTATCCAGGATAATCTCACCAAGTTCCTCGATTATTTTTCCCAGGACAAGGCCCTCAGCACCTCTATTCGCGATAATGACAATATCATGGCCTTTTGGGGCGTGACCCTTATTGAGTCTGAAGAATTCCCTGACCAGTCTTTTGACCTTGTTCCTTTTTACCGCATTTCCGATCTTCTTATTTACGGTTATCCCCAGCCTGCTAATATCCAGCCCGTTCTCTTTAAATATCACTGTAAAGTGTTTTGTACGATATCTTTTCCCTGATCGATTTAGATTGACAAAATCCTTTCGGTTCAATAACCTCTCAGCTTTGGGAAATGAAAAAGATTTCATAAAACATTGTCATACTGATAACCGTTTTCGACCCTTGGCTCTTCTTCGCTTTAAGACCTTGATACCGCCGACGGAACGCATTCTGATCCTGAAACCATGGGTGCGGGCTCTTTTGATATTGCTTGGCTGAAATGTCCTTTTCATATTTACAGATACCTTCTTCTGATTTTTTTTATTTCTTGAGAATCAAATGTAAATTTAACTTCACCTAAAGGTGTTTGTCAAGTTAGTATATTCAATTTGTTGCGTTGAGATTAATTGCTTGATATAACTTATTGGTTATGTTATAAATATTCGAAAGGAGTAGCGTATGTTGCTTGACCCCATATTAGGATTGTTTTCAAACGATCTCGCAATCGATCTTGGAACGGCAAATACCCTTGTATATGTCAAGGGCAGGGGTATAGTTTTGAGCGAGCCGTCTGTGGTGGCCGTAAGAAAGGATGCCAAAGGAGGGAATAAGGTCCTTGCGGTCGGTAGAGAGGCAAAAATGATGCTGGGCCGCACCCCGGGAAACATAGTGGCGATCCGTCCCATGAAGGATGGGGTTATTGCGGATTTTGAGATTACCGAGGCCATGCTCAGGCACTTTATCAGGAAAGTCCATAATCGTACCACCCTCGTGAGGCCCCGAATCATTATCTGTGTCCCATCCGGAATAACACAGGTGGAAAAGAGGGCTGTTCGGGAATCCGCGGAATCCGCAGGGGCAAGGGAAGTCTTTCTGATAGAGGAACCCATGGCAGCGGCCATTGGCGCCGGATTACCGATCACCGAACCGACGAGCAACATGGTCGTTGATATCGGCGGCGGGACAACCGAAGTGGCGGTCATATCTCTGGCGGGGATTGTTTACAGCAAATCCGTAAGGGTGGGGGGAGACAAGATGGACGAGGCCATCCTCCAGCACATTAAAAGGAAGTACAATCTACTCATAGGACTTTCCACGGCCGAGATAATAAAGACTACCATAGGAAACGCATATCCCAGCGATCAGGTTGAGACAATAGAAGTCAAGGGACGCGACCTGGTTACGGGAATTCCTAAAATATTGACGATTGACTCGGATGAGGTGAGGAAATCAATCTCTGAACAGGTGGAAACCATCGTGGAGACTGTTCGAATCGCACTGGAGCAGACACCTCCGGAATTGGCGGCGGATATCGTGGACAGGGGGATTGTCCTGACCGGTGGAGGGGCCTTGCTCAAGGACCTGGACATCCTTTTAAGGGAAGAGACCAAGCTTCCCATAACCATTACAGAGGATTCTCTCTCTACTGTTGTGCTTGGTTCCGGAAAGGCCTTGGACAATATGTCTGTTCTGAGAGAGGTCATGATCAAATAACATTGTCTCTTTGGGGCTAATATAATCATTGATTTCCGTTAAAAGGGTTAAGACATTCTGGATATGGGTACTTCTTTTATTTATTGCTCTCTTTTTAATCTCATCGAATTTGGGAAGGAGGAGATCCTGGAACCCGTCCGAGCAGATTATTGTTGAGATTGTCGCACCGCTTCAGGGGTTCATAAAAAAGAGCATTGAGGTTACGGAAGAGCTTTGGTTAAAGTATTTCGGATTGGTAAATGCCCATAATGAAAATCTGCGAATGAAAAGGGAGATCAATTCCCTTAAAATTGAAAATATCCGATACAGGGAATTGCTTACCACCCATCAGCGCCTGCAAAAGCTCTTACAATTCAAACAAGCTACTGATCAACCTGTTTTGGCCGCCCAGGTGATAGGCCGTGATCCTACCGGATGGTTCCAGTCGGTAATTATAGATAAGGGTAAAAATTCTGGGATTAAACTCAATATGCCCGTTGTGAACGCGGAGGGTGTGGTTGGAAGATTGGTCTCCGTATCATACAATTATGCAAAGGTCCTGCTTATCATAGACCAGAACAGCGCTGTTGATTGCATAATCCAGCGTTCTCGAGACAACGGCATCGTCAAGGGATTATCATCAAAGGTGTGTGTGCTCGATTATGTCCTCAAGACAAGCGATGTCCGTGTCGGGGATATGGTGGTGACCTCGGGACTTGGTCGCGTATTTCCAAAGGGAATCCCGGTAGGGGAGGTCATTGCCGTAAAGGACCCGCCTGGAGAACTCTTTAAGGATGTCAGAATAAGACCAGTGGTTGATTTTTCAAAATTGGAGGAATTGCTGGTTATATTAAAGGAGGATCCATTAGCAGATCAATTAAAAGAAAAGGATTAGTCCTGTCCCTTATCTCATGGTTCATCTCTACCCTTTTTATAGTGATTAAAGGGAATCTTCTGGACCATGCGATTCTGAAGTCCTTTGATATAGATCTGGTCATAATCCTTATCATTTTCCTGATCGCCTTTGCCGGTGAGAACAGCGGGGGAATCTTTGCCTTTGGACAGGGGCTGATCATGGATATTTTTTCGGGTGGAGTTTTGGGGCTTTTCACCCTTATTTATATGGTAATCTTTATAGGAATTAAGTTCGCTTCCCGGCCTATAGACCTGACGTCAACGGGGGGCCAGATAGTAATCGTTTCCATTGCGGTTCTATTTAAAGAATTCCTGATGGTCGCTCTTCTATATCTGTTTTCACTTGAAATAAGCTTTTCTATTACCGATTTAGCAGTATTTATCATTTCGGCCATATGTTCAGGCCTCATTGCTCCCCTTCTTTTCCATCTATTACACTATTTCTCAGATCGCTTCGTGGAGATGGAAAGGGAGGTGTAGGTAGGAGTGACAGTTGAGAAGCTCTGGTTTTGATCCGGTCTCGGCGGAGATATTAAGCAGACGGCTCAGGGCGGTTACCATAATCGTAATCGCGACCCTGTCGGCCCTGATCTTAAGGCTATGGTTTATCCAGGTCGTAAACGGACCTCGGTACAGGATCCAGTCCGAGAACAACCGCATTCATCTCCAAAAAATACCGCCTTTCAGGGGAATGATTCTGGATCGCAAGGGAGAGTTGCTGGTGGATAATCGTCCCTCTTATGACCTGTACATCATCCCCGAAGATATTCAGGATAAAAAACAGCTCATATCGAGCCTCCATCTATTGATGGATATCGACCAGGAGGAGATCAGTTCAAAACTTAAAGGCGCAGCGGGCAGGTATCCATTTAAACCCATATTAATCAGGAAAAACATCTCCCGGGAAAAATTGGCCGTCGTTGAGACAAACCTGTTCAACCTGCCCGGGGTATTAATAGAGGTCAAACCCCAGAGGAACTATATATATGGAAAGCTTGCGTCTCATCTTATCGGATATCTGGGCGAAATCAGTGAAAGGCAAATAAAAAGCGGCAAATATTCGGATAACAGTCCTGGGGATCTCATAGGGAAGTATGGTGTCGAAGGGAGCTGGCAGAACTATTTGAATGGCTTAAAGGGCGGAATGCAGGTTGAGGTGGATGCTGCAGGCAGGAAGCTTCGGGTCATTTCAAAAAAGGCATCTGTCCCCGGAATGAATATCTCACTCACCATAGACAAAGACCTGCAATTGGCGGCTGAAAAAATGCTGGAGAATAAAAAGGGCGCGATAGTGGCCTTAAACCCCAATGACGGCGAGATACTGGCAATGGCCAGCAATCCCGCCTTCGATCCCAACCTTTTTATAGGCGGTATAAATAAGGAGGAATGGGAAGGACTGGTCTCAAGTGAGGATTTTCCTTTGCAGAACAGGGCTATTTCCGGCCAATACCCTCCTGGATCGGTCTTTAAAATCGTGGTGGCCCTGGCAGGTCTGGAGGAAGGGGTCATTAATCCGGAGGAAGAGGTCCTTTGTACGGGAAACTATACATTAGGGAACTATACATATCATTGCTGGAAGAAAGGGGGGCACGGTAACGTCGATTTCCACAGGGCATTGCGTGAATCCTGTGATATTTATTTCTATAAGTTGGGAAAGCGGCTCGGTATTGACAAGATCGCCTATTATGCGAAGATGCTCGGCCTCGGGACAAAGACAAGATTTAACCTCGATCATGAAAAAGCGGGGCTCATTCCCACCAGTAACTGGAAACTCAAGAGATGGGGCGTTCCCTGGCAGCCGGGGGAGACTGTGTCCACGTCAATCGGGCAGAGTTTTGTGCTGGTAACACCCCTTCAGATGGCGAGGATGATATCCGTAATTTTTAACGGAGGCAGGATCTATCAACCCAAGATTGTCCAATGGGTAGGGAATGACATTGGTAAAGCATACCAATTTACCCCAACTCTTTTAGCACAGATTAACGCCAGGCAGGAGAATCTGGAACTGATAAAAAAGGCCCTTGTAGCCGTGGTCAACGAACCCCATGGCACGGGTTCAAGGGCCAGATTGAAGGGTATTACTGTCGCGGGAAAGACAGGAACAGCGCAGGTCATAACTCTTGAGGCTGAGAAGAATATCGGTTCAGACGGAGAGATCCCAGATCAATTCAGGGATCATGCGTGGTTTGTTGCCATTGCCCCGGCCGAGAATCCGAGCCTGGCCCTGGCCGTGCTGGTGGAAAACGGGGGACACGGCGGCAGTGCCGCCGCGCCCATTGCCAGGGAACTGATAAAAAAATATATGGGAATTAAATAGTGGTTATCAAATTGAGAATGGATGTGATCTGATGTTTGATAGAAGATTGTTGCAGAATTTTGACTGGATTTTGCTGCTATTACTGGTCTTTATCGGGACCATAAGCATTATTAATCTCTATAGCGCGACTTTCCCCATCAGGGATACGGGCGGTTCGCAAATCTTTTTAAAACAGATATACTGGTTCTTAGCCGGTTTCCTGGTACTTCTATTGATGACCACATTTGATTATCACGTTTTGGAAAGATTGGCCTACCCCTTGTATTGTATATCCCTTATCCTGCTTGTTATGGTGCTATTTTTAGGAAAGGTGTACTCCGGGTCACAGAGGTGGTTGAGTTTGGGCGGCCTTACCTTTCAACCTTCGGAATTTGCCAAGATAGCACTGATTGTGATCTTAGCCAAGTATTTTACTGATCATGGAGAGTATACCGAATACGGCCTGAGGGATCTGTGGCGGCCTTTCATTCTGATCCTGATACCGTGCGCCCTGATAATAAAGGAGCCTGATCTTGGCAGCGCCTTGATCCTTTTAATCATCTCTTTTTCCATTATACTGTTTATGAAGGTCAAGTGGAGTTCGCTCCTGATCCTTTTTATAATATCCATTTTATCGGTCCCATTTACATGGTTTGCCCTCCATGACTATCAGCAAAAACGCATTCTTACTTTTTTGAAACCGGATACAGACCCCCTGGGATCAGGATATCATATAATCCAGTCAAAAATAGCGATAGGGTCAGGCCTATTTTGGGGAAAAGGTTTTTTAAAAGGCACCCAGACGAGGTTACATTTTCTACCGGAGCAGCATACGGACTTCGCTTTCTCGGTGCTGGCCGAGGAATGGGGATTCGCAGGGTCGGTGTTTCTGTTAATGCTCTATCTCCTGCTTGTCCTTTGGGGGATAAACATAGCAAAAAATTCAAAAGACAAATTCGGAGCTATCATGGCTGTGGGCATTGTCGCCATTATTTTTTGGCAACTGGTTATCAATGTCAGCATGGCAATAGGCCTGTTACCAGTAGTGGGCGTCCCGCTCGTGTTATTCAGCTACGGCGGTTCCTCTATCGTAACGACAATGTTGGGCATGGGATTACTCATGAATATCAGCATGAGACGTTTCATGTTCCAATAAAAGAAAGGTAAAGGGTACAGGGCACAAGGCGCAGGGGAAAGCCTAATATTTTTTATTTGCCTTCGCCAGGATACCCTGCGGCTTGTTGTAGCGTAGCGGAAATCCCGCTTGCGGGGCCGCAGGGATGATCAGTCTTCGCCAAAGGCTTCGACCCGACATGATGGCGAGGTGAACCACGGTGAAGCTCGTAAGAGCGCCCGTCCTCCGCAGCAGCCTGCTACGGGGGATGGAAAGCCGGGTTGGCTATGGCGTAATTTCGCTTGATACCCCACCGCTTGTCGGAGCGAAGCGGAGACCCAGCTTATTTTTGCGGGGCGGTAGGGAGCTTCATTAATAGCCATTAATCCCAATAAGTTATCAGGTTTTGCCGAGGCATGAATTTAAGGCTTGTGAAATTTTTTATTTTTCTTGCAATGGAAAATACGATATGGTATCTGTTGTGCCCAAAATATATAAATTGAAGTGACGACATGAAAAACAGGGATGAAATAAATGCGTTTTTAGGAAAGGATACCGAATTTGAGGGAAAACTGTCCTTCAGAGGCGCGGTTCGTATAGACGGTCACTTCACCGGTGAAATCTTCACCGAAGGAACCCTCATAGTAGGTGAGTCCGCGGTCATCAAGTCCGACATACATGTCTCCCATATTATAATCAGCGGGGAGATAAGGGGTAACATATTCGCCGATAACAGGATCGAGATACACGCCCCGGGAAAGGTATTCGGCAACATCCAGGCGCCTGCGGTGGTGATAGAAGAGGGTGTTATATTCGAAGGGAACTGCAGGATGCAGAAGATAAGCAAAGAAGGGGATAAAAAGATAGCTGTTATAAGTTAAATTGATATACTCGCTTCTTATTAAGCCATGACACTGATAACTTATCAAAAGTCAGGCAGGATTAATAGCAGTCTCCTTTATTGGTATATTGAGCCGGGCCCGTTGCCCCGGCTATTTAATGATCAAGAGCGGAAACAGGCGTATCGAGCGGTTAATACATCGAGAATATGATTATCAGTGGCTCTGAGTAACATTGGACCTGCCCTGAAAAAGAAGAAATCAATTAAAATCCTGTAATTAATAAAAATGCTTAATATAGACTATACTTTATTAATCCAGATAGCCAATTTCCTTATACTTCTCTTCCTGTTGAACATTATCGCATATCGTCCCATTCGTGGGATATTGAACAGGCGAAAAGAAGAGATCTCTTCCTTCGAAGACATCGCTCAAGACTGGCGGCAGAAGGCCGAGAGATTCAAGGAAGAGCTTGAGGAGAACATATCCGAAACCAGAAAGGACGGCCTTAAGGAAAAGGGAGATCTCAAGGATGAAGGGGTTGAGAGGGAAAGGGCAATGCTGCAGAAGGCCTATTCTTCAGTCGAGGATAAGTTAAGGCAGTCAAGAGCGGAAATAGGGGATAGTGTGTCTCAGGTACGACATGCCCTCCAGGCCGATCTGGAAGGCTTCTCAAGGGACCTGGCTGAAAAGATCCTGGGAAGGGGCCTGTAATGCAGGGCTTTAAGTATGCGAAGGGCTACATTCTCTTAGCTATTTTTCTAATATGTTTCGGTTGCTTAGGCCTAAATCCGGTCATCGCTGAAGAGGCCGCCCATGCGCCGGCCAGCGCCAACCTTCAAACCACAGGTCATGGGGAAGGCCAAGAGACCGAGCATGAGGGAGATCGAAAGGGAGATCTCCTCGACCTTCTCTATCGTTTCATCAATTTTGCCCTCCTGGTTATTATACTTTTTATCGTCATTAAAAAGAGCCCTATAAAGGGCTTTTTTGCCGCTCGCGGTGAAGAGATCCGAAAGAAGCTGGATGACCTCAAGAAGGAAAAGGAAGAGGCTGAGAGCAGATACCAGGAAATAGAGAGGCAGCTCAGGGATTTTGATGAGAAGAGAAGGGATATTATCGACCAGTATAAAAAAGAAGGACTGGCAGAAAAGGAAAGGATCATTGCCGAGGCCAATGAGAGGGTAAAACAGATAATTGATCAGTCGGAGTTGACTATCCAACAGGAGATTCAGGCCGCGAGAGACAAGCTGAAGCAGGATATCGTCGAACTTGCGGCTCAGAAGGCCAGTGAGATCATGGCAAATAAGATAGACGAAAGGGATCAGGATAATTTGATCGACGAATTCATAGAAAGGTTGGGCAAAACACATTGAGTAATACAAGGCTATCAAAACGTTATGCCAGAGCGCTCTTCAGCCTGGGGCAGGAAGATGGCTTTTTTAAAAGATATGGCCAGGAGCTTGAGGAATTTGCCGATGTCTGCGAAGAGAACGGGGATTTCCGGCAAGTCATTTCAAATCCCATCTTCGACCTGGATGACAGAAAGAGAATCCTCAAGGTGGTTCTGGACCGAAGCGGTTTTTCTGATCTCGTTAAAAATTTTTTAAATCTCCTCCTGGATAAGAACAGGATTGGGGCCATAGAGGCCATAACCGATTATTATGCGAGACTAAACGATGAGGCCTCAAATATTGCCCACGCTGAGATCACCACGGCGAGGCCCCTGAAGGAAGAGACTTTGGACAAGGTCTTAGAATCACTGAAGAGATTAACATCCAAGGATGTCAAATCGGAGATAAAAGAGGACCCGGATCTTATCGGCGGAATTGTCGTAAAGATAGGCGATCTGGTTTTGGACGGCAGCATAAGGGCCCAGCTCGAAGGGCTTAAAGAATCTTTTAAAAGGGGTGAATAGGACTGATGGAGATTAGAGCGGAAGAGATAAGTCAGATCATAAGGGAACAGATTAAGGATTATGAAAAGAAGATGGAGGTGAGCGAGACGGGGACCGTCCTGTCCGTAGGCGACGGTGTCGCCCGTGTCTATGGGGTGGAAAACGCCATGGCCATGGAGATGCTCGAATTTCCGGGAGAAATTTACGGCCTCTGCCTTAATCTGGAAGAAGACAATGTGGGTGTAGCCATCATGGGCGATGACACCAAGATCAGGGAAGGGGATACTGTAAAGCGTACCGGTAGGATCGCCGAAATACCAATAGGTGAAGCCGTTCTTGGGAGGATAATCGACGCCGTCGGTAATCCCCTTGACGGCAAAGGCCCCATCAACGCAACAGAATACCGCAGGATCGAAATGGTCGCGCCGGGCGTTATATCCCGTCAGCCTGTCAAGGAGCCCATGTACACGGGGACCAAGGCCATTGACGCCATGACCCCGATCGGCAGGGGACAGCGTGAGCTGATCATAGGCGACAGGCAGATAGGCAAGACGGCCATAGCCGTGGACGCCATCCTGAATCAGAAAGACACGGATATATACTGCATTTACGTGGCAATCGGACAGAAGAAGTCAACGGTGGCCCAGGTGGTGGACATATTCCAGCGCGAGGGCGCCATGGAATATACCACCGTGGTCGCCGCCTGCGCCAGCGATCCCGCCACCCAGCAGTTCATGGCGCCCTACGCGGGCTGTTCCATAGGCGAGTATTACAGGGACAGCGGAAGGCATGCACTTATCATATACGACGATCTCTCAAAGCAGGCCGTGGCCTATCGACAGGTTTCACTCCTCCTGAGGAGGCCGCCGGGACGCGAGGCCTTCCCGGGAGACATCTTCTACAACCACTCCCGGCTCTTGGAACGTGCAGCCAAGGTCAATGAGGAATTGGGATCGGGTTCTCTCACAGCCCTTCCCATTATCGAGACCCAGGCAGGCGACGTTTCCGCCTATATCCCAACGAATGTTATCTCCATCACGGATGGTCAGGTATACCTCGAGCCCAGCCTCTTCTTTTCGGGCGTTCGACCGGCCATCAATGTGGGTCTGTCAGTCTCCAGGGTGGGCGGTTCCGCCCAGACCAAGGCCATGAGAAAAGTGGCCGGTACCCTCCGTGTCGAGATGGCCAATTTCAGGGAACTGGAGGCCTTTGCCCAGTTCGGCAGCGACCTGGATAAGTCAACCCAGCGACAACTGAACAGGGGACGAAGACTGGTGGAGGTCCTCAAGCAGCCTCAATACCAGCCCATGCCCGCCGAGAATGAGGTAATGATCCTCTTCGCGGCAGCCAACGGATACCTGGATGAATGGCCTGAAAAGGCCGTGTCCGAATACGAGAACCAGATGCTGGAGTTTATGGAGACAAAGAATCCCGCACTCTTGAGCGAGATAAAGGAGGCCGGGGATATCAGCAGCGATCTGGAAAACAAACTCAAAAAGGCGTTGGAGGAATTCAAGACGACTTTCCAGCCCTCCGCCTGATTAATGAATGGTTGAGTAGTCAAATAGTTGATCAGAAAATTAGTAAAAGCTTGAAACGACTCAACCGCTCAACGACTCAACCACTTAACCGAGAAATTGAATGAAGAGAATAACAGATGGCGACTCTTAGAGATATTCTTAGGAAGATAGGCGCTGTAAAAAAGACCCAGCAGATCACCAGGGCCATGAACATGGTAGCCGCGTCAAAGCTGCGGAGCACCCAATCCAGGATGGAGAGGTTTGATCCCTATGCCAGCAAGTTCGCGGAAGTACTGGGCAACCTCGCGAGCGGGATGGACCAGGAGATCCATCCCCTGCTGGTCAAGAGGGAGGATGTGTCCAGGGTTGAACTCCTTCACTTTACCGCGGACAGGGGCCTTTGCGGAAGTTTTAACATGAATAACATCCATATGGCTGAAAAATGGGTCGATGAACAAAAAAAGAACAACAGGGAATACGGCCTGACATTGGTCGGGAAAAAGGGGAGGGACTACTTCCGGAAGAGGGGATTCAATATCACAGGGAGCCACGTTCAGATATACGGAAAGGTGGATATCTCCTTTATCAATAAAATGACCATGGATTTTATCGGCAGATACATGAGCGGGGAGATGGATGAGCTGTATATGATCTTCGCGCGCTTTTACAACATGGCGAAACAGGGGCCGGTGCTGGTCAAGCTGATCCCCATTGAGACCCCTCAAGTGGAGCGCGCTGAGGAAGGAAAGAGGGCAGAGTACCTCTGTGAGCCGGGTGCTGAGGAACTCCTCATTGAGCTCCTGCCGAAACACTTGAGTGTCCAGATATTGAACGCCTTCCTCCAGAACGAGGTAAGCGAACACGCGGCCAGGATGGCGGCGATGGACAATGCCACCAAAAATTGCAGGGATATGGTGGAGGATCTTACACTAATCTACAATAAGGCGCGACAGGCGGCCATAACAGCGGAATTAATGGATATCGTCGGTGGCGCCGAGGCCATTAAAAGGGCCTAAATGTCTTTAAAAAAGGAGGTCATGATTGAATCATGAATGATGGCAGAATAACTCAGGTCATGGGGCCGGTTGTGGATGTTGAATTTTTGGAAGGGGAACTGCCGGAGATATTGACGGCTTTGCATATTACCAATCCCGCTATAGACGATACGGAAGACAATCTTGTCGTTGAGGTCGCACAGCATCTTGGTGACAATGTGGTTCGATGCATCGCGATGGACGTAACAGACGGCCTTGTCAGGGGCATGAAGGCCAAGAATACGGGAAATCAGATCCTCATGCCCGCGGGAGATCCCATCCTGGGCCGCATACTTAACGTGGTGGGAAGGCCCGTGGATGGCAAAGGCCCCGTGGAGGCCACGGAATTTTTGCCCATCCACCGTCACGCGCCGAGCTTTGTGGAGCAGGACACCTCTGTCAAGGTGCTGGAGACGGGTGTCAAGGTCATCGACCTCCTGGTCCCATTTCCGCGCGGCGGCAAGATGGGCATGTTCGGCGGGGCCGGCGTGGGAAAGACAGTCGTCATGATGGAAATGATCCATAACATAGCCATGGAACACGGTGGAATAAGTGTCTTCGCCGGGGTCGGGGAGAGGACCAGGGAAGGCAATGACCTCTATCTGGAGATGAAGGAATCGGGGGTCCTGGAAAAGGCCGCACTGATCTACGGTCAGATGACAGAGCCGCCGGGCGCCAGGGCCAGAGTGGCCCTTTCCGCGCTCACGGCCGCTGAATATTACCGTGATGAAAAGGGCCAGGACGTCCTCCTCTTTATCGATAATATCTTCCGCTTCACCCAGGCAGGTTCAGAGGTCTCAGCGTTGTTGGGAAGGATCCCTTCGGCCGTCGGATACCAGCCCACCCTTGGAACCGACCTTGGGGAGCTCCAGGAACGCATCACTTCAACTACAAAGGGCTCCATTACATCCGTACAGTGCGTCTATGTACCGGCAGATGACCTCACAGATCCCGCCCCTGCAACGACCTTTGCCCACCTGGACGGGACCGTGGTCCTTTCGAGACCCATATCCGAGCTTGGAATCTACCCCGCGGTCGATCCCCTTGATTCCACCTCACGCATACTGGACCCCAACTATCTGGGTGAAGAGCACTACAGTGTCGCAAGACAGGTCCAGCAGATCCTGCAGAAATATAAGGACCTTCAGGATATCATCGCAATCCTTGGGATGGACGAGCTCTCGGATGAAGACAAACTGACGGTCGCAAGGGCCAGGCGGATCCAGAGGTTCCTGTCCCAGCCCTTCCATGTGGCCGAGGCCTTTACCGGGACAAAGGGGAAATATGTCCCCGTGAAGGAGACTATCAGGGGGTTCAAGGAAATTATTGAGGGAAAGCACGACGACCTGCCAGAGGGCGCCTTTTACTATGTGGGCGGCATTGATGAGGCCAGGGAAAAGGCCGAGAAGATGGCGGCCGACGATAAGTAGAGGTGAAGAGCAATGGGCGACCTATTTCTTGAAGTTGTAACTCCCGAGGGGATCCAGATAAGCCAGAAAGTGGATATGGTGATGGCCCCCGGAACCGAGGGGGAGTTCGGGGTCCTTCCGGGACATACCCATTTTTTGTCAGGGATAATCCCTGGTGAACTCCGGTTTGATCAGGACGATAAACGGGAGTATATGGCAGTGACCTACGGTTTCGCGGAGGTCTCTGACGATAAGGTGTCTATCCTGGTCGATACCGCGGAAAAGGCCATTGATATTGATGTCGAGAGGGCACGGCTGGCAATGGAAAGGGCCAAAGAGAGATTAGAAAAGGCCAAAGACCAGGAAGACATTGATTTTTTGAGGGCAGAGGCAGCCCTTAGGAGGGCAATTTCACGACTCAAGGTGGCGGAGAAGAAGGCCCAATAGTCTAAAGGCAAGGTAAGTGGTGAAAAAAGGAGGCAAGTCAAAGGCTTGCCTTTTTTATTGACTTTTTTCCTATGAGGGATAATATTAATTAAGTTCAGTTATTTAGGTTATGAAGGATTTGTTGAAATTACAACATCCTTGAATCATTACCATGGCTTTTCAAGGTTGTTGGCGCGGTCTTTTCTCCCGATGGGGGAGATAATCTAATATACTTTTAGAAATAAGGCGAGGCATGGAAAAGAAGGAAGAAATAGATCCTTTTAAGGTCCTTGAAGAAAAGGTGGGAATCCTTATTGAACAAATAAGATCTTTGAGAGATGAAAAGAGATCGCTCAAAGAAAAGGCCCAGACACAGGAAAGGAGTATCTCCGAACTTACTTCAGAATTGGAATCCTTGAAGGAATCCAGGGACAGAGCCAGGGAGAGGATAGTCTCAATCCTGGAGAAAATAGAAAAATCAGGTGCTTAACCACATGGGGCAGGACTTTGGATAAGCCGGTAAAAGTAAAGATCCTTGACAATGAATACCTCATCAAAAGTGAGGAGGATATTGAAAAAGTCAATGAGATAGCGGAGTATGTAAATAACAAGGCCAGGGAGATCAATGACAACACTGAGGGTCTTTCGGAGAAGAAGACAATTATCCTGACAGCCCTGAATATCGCAAGCGATTATTTCCAGGCATTGAAGGAGCGAGACGCCCTGTTAACCAGTATCCGTCAACGATCAGAGGCGCTGATCTGTAATATTGACTCATTGAAGAGCCACTGATTCCCCCATGTGTCAAGGGCATTAACAGGGTACAATTTGCAGATCAGTGATAATATTTTTTAATGCAGGGGGAAGGCAACGAATATTTGAGGTATGAGATGTGAAAAAGCATTAAGGTGAATGGCCTATTGATATAGATAAGGGATGCGTAAGACATATTAAAAAAAATGGTTTATAAAAATAAAGAATAATAAGAGATATTAAGTAATATATCCTTTTAAGACTATGTTTGAGTTATCCATTTTCTTCTCAATTGTGCCCACCTTTGTTTAGCTTTAGTCTTGCTTCCATTCACTCCTCAATAGCGAACCCTTCTGAGAATTTTTGAGTTGCCCATAAACCCCTTGAAAAAATCAGCGACGTGGCTGGGAAACTAACCTTTTACCAGCCGGGTCTGACCCTAATTTCACCTTGTCGGTCTTGTTGGGGAGGAAGGTGGTCTATATGTTAACTATCAAGATGATTATAACCGCTGCGGTCGGAATCATTTTTGGATTATATCTGGGTTTTTGGATAAGGAAAAGGATAATAGAGCGACAGTATGAATCCATAAAGGAATATTCCAAGAAAATAATAAACGAGGCCCACAGGAGGGCCAAGACCGTCAAAAAAGAGGCTATGCTTCGCGCCAAGGATACCATCTATCAGATGAAGCTGGATTTTGAGAAGGAGACGAAGGAAAAAAAGGGCCAGTTACAGGCCCAGGAACGCAGATTGTTTCATAAGGAGGAGAATTTAGATAAGAAAATCGAGCAATATGAAAACAGGGAGAAGTCGCTTTTCAAGCGTGAAAAGAATATCGAACAGGTGGAGGAGGATCTGACTAAAAAACATGCTGAATATGAAGATCTAATCGTCACTCAACGTGCCCAATTGGAAAAGGTTGCGGGAATATCCAGTGAAGAGGCCAAAAAGCTCCTCATAATGTCCATGGAGGCCGAGGCCAAACATGACACGGCAAAGCTCCTTCGCAAGATCGAGAATGAGGCCAGGGAGACATCCAAGCGGAAGGCACAGGAGATAATAGCCCTGGCCATAAAGAGATACGCAGGCGAGTATGTCGCGGAAAAGACCGTTTCCGTTGTGGATTTACCGAATGAAGAGATGAAGGGACGGATCATAGGCAGAGAGGGAAGAAACATCAGGGCGATCGAAGCCGCCACGGGAATCGACCTCATTATAGATGACACGCCGGAGGCCGTCATACTTTCCGGCTTTAATCCGGTGCGCCGTGAGGTGGCAAAGGTCTCGTTGGAGAGATTGATAGAGGATGGAAGGATCCACCCCGCCCGGATAGAGGAGATTGTCAAAAAGGTCGATAAGGAGATCGAGGCGAGCATCAAGGAGGCCGGGGAACAGGCCACATTTGACGTTGGAATGCATGGAATTGATCCTGAAATAGTCAAACTCATAGGACGCTTGAAATACCGTTCCAGCTACGCCCAGAATGTCCTGCAGCATTCAAAGGAAGTCAGTTTTATCTGCGGCGTAATGGCCTCTGAGCTGGGCGTGAACGTGAAAAAGGCGAGAAGGGCGGGATTGCTCCATGATATCGGCAAGGCAGTGGACCATGAGGTGGAAGGTCCTCATGCCCTGATTGGGGCCGATCTGGCAAAGAAGTATAATGAATCTGATGATATCGTCCATGCGATCGCGGCACATCATGAAGATATCCAGCCCGATTCCATCCTCGCGATTCTTGTCCAGGCCGCGGACACGCTCTCTGGAGCGAGGCCCGGGGCCAGGAGGGAGATGCTGGAATCCTACATTAAGAGACTGGAGGACCTGGAAAAAATCGCCATGTCTTTTAACGGCGTCAGCAAATCATTCGCGATTCAGGCCGGCAGGGAGATCAGGATAATGGTGGAGGGAGAAAAGGTGGATGATGATAAGTCCTTTATCCTCTGCAGGGATATCGCCAAGAAGATAGAAAAGGAGCTCACCTATCCCGGGCAGATAAAGGTTACTGTTATAAGGGAGACCAGGGCGGTGGAATATGCAAAGTAGGGAGGGTATTAATTGTCAATTGTCAATTGATAATTATCAATTATCAATTGAAAAAATCAGGGGGATGGCCTATGGAAAGGACATTGTATAATCAGAATGGAGAGGCCGTCGCGTATATAACCGAAGACTATCATGAGACCATCTATCTGTGGGAAGGGCTTCCAGTCGCCTATCTCTATGAGGATCGGCACCTCTACGGCATCAACGGGCGTCATCTGGGGTGGTTTATCGATGAGATACTGTATAATAATGATGGGGAGCGTGTAGGATTTACGTCCGGCTCCTGCCCCGTAGCCGTAGCAAAGGAACCGGTAAAGCCGAAGAAGCATCCAAGGGATGAGATCAGGCCCCGGTGGAAGGCTCCCCCATTGCCGAAACTGGATTTCAGGCTGGCTGATATGGATCTGGCCGATTTCCTCAAGGAGGGTCAGGTCGCCAGATACAGTGAGGAGGAAACCCCAAAGGAATCCGCGGATTCATAAAATAAAGAACTCAAACACCATGTTTTTCCCTGGCCAATGAATTCAACGATCTCCCCTTGCAATATAGTCCTTTTTTCCTGTTTACATACATACCTCCTTGTTGTTATCCTCTTATTTTAATCGATTATCTGCAGACAATCACGGAAAGGTGAGTAGACATGGCCCGGGATAATAGGACGATCTATCTGGTGGACGGGAATTCATATATCTATCGGGCCTACCATGCCATAAGACACCTCTCAAACTCCAAAGGTTTCCCCACAAATGCTATTTTAGGATTCACAAAGATGCTGCTGAAGCTCTTTGAAGAAAAAGAGCCCGTCTACGCAGCGGTCGCGCTGGATGCCAAGGGACCCACTTTCAGGCACGAGCTATATAAGGATTATAAGGCCACGAGACCCCCCATGCCCGAGGAGCTTGTTGACCAATTGCCCTATATCAGGTCGATTATCAGGGGCCTGAACGTGAAGATGATTGAAAAACCGGGATATGAGGCCGACGATATCATCGGGACATTAGCCAGGCGCGGTGAAGAAGAGGATTTCAATGTTATCGTAGTGACAGGGGATAAGGATTTCAGGCAGATAGTATCCCCCAAAACGACCCTATGGGATACGATGCGGGACAGGTACACTGATTACGAATCCCTGACCAGGGAATATGGCCTTGAACCCGGCCAGATCATCGATGTAATGGGTCTTTCAGGTGACAGTTCAGACAACATACCGGGGGTGCCTGGAGTGGGAGAAAAGACCGCTGCCGAACTTATCAGGGATTTCGGATCCCTTGAGAACCTCTACGGGCATCTGGAGAAGATTACGAAAAAGAGACTTAAAGAGAATCTCGAAACAGCGCAGGCAGACGCCCTTCTGAGCAAGAAACTGGTTACAATAGACCTGAACGTTCCTATCGATGAAGATATTAAGGGCCTGAAAATAGGGGAGCCGAAGAGAAAGGAACTGTCGGACATATTCCGGGAACTGGAGTTCAAGGGGCTATGGGACCAATTTGCCTCCCGCGGGGATGCCATTGAAAAGGATTACCGGTTGTGCCTTTCGGAAGAGGATCTCCTTCCCTTAATAGAAGATATCATAAGGAAAGGGATGGTCTCCCTGGACACGGAAACCACGAGCAATGACCCGCACGATGCGAGATTAGTAGGAATATCCCTTTCCTTCGAAGAAAACAGGGCCCATTACATCCCCATGGGCCATGTTTACCTGGGGGCGCCCGAGCAGTTCAGTCCTTCCAGGGCCATTGAACTCTTAAGGCCGGTCCTGGAGGATGAGGGGATTGCCAAGATAGGCCAGAATATTAAGTATGACGCACTGGTGTTAAGGCATCACGGTGTGGAACTAAAGGGCATACACTTTGATACCATGATCGCCTCCTATGTCATCAATCCGGGTCTGAGACAGCACAACCTGGACTATCTCGCCCAGCACTATCTGAACCACAAGACGATCACCTATCATGAGGTGGTTGGAAAGGGAAAGTCCGCGGTCAATTTCTCGGAAGTGGACCTTGAGAGGGCAACGGAATATTCCTGCGAGGACGCCGACGTTACCCTGAGGTTGATGTCGATCCTGGAGCGCAGGCTTCAAGAAGACATGAACCTGGACCTCTTTTACAACCTGGAAATGAGACTAATGCCCGTCCTGATGGATATGGAACTCGCCGGGATCAAGATAGACTCATCGTTTTTTAAAGACATGTCCCGCCTCTTTGCGGAAAAGATCAGGGGTTTGGAGAGGGAGATATACCAGGAGGCCGGCATGGAATTCAATATCAATTCCCCGCAGCAATTAGGCTTCGTTCTTTTTGAAAAACTCCAACTCCCTGTACAGAAAAAGACGATAAAGACCAAATCCCTGTCAACGGATGTCAAGGTCCTGAAGAAGCTCGCGGCCTCGGGTTTCAAAATACCCGGGCTGCTTCTCCGATACAGGACCCTGACAAAACTCAAGTCCACCTATCTTGACGCCCTGGTCAAGATGGTGAATCCTTCCACTGGTAGGATACACACCTCCTTCAACCAGACAGTAGCGGCCACGGGCCGTCTGAGTAGCAGCAATCCTAACCTCCAGAACATCCCGATCAGGGGGGAGGAGGGGAGGGAGATAAGGAAAGGCTTTATAGCCGAAGACGCCTGTTTTCTCCTGTCAGCCGACTACAGTCAGGTGGAATTAAGACTTTTTGCCCATTACTCTCAGGACAGGGCCCTGATGGAGGCCTTTAGGAGGGAGGAAGACATACACTCCCTGACCGCTTCGGAGATCCTGGGGGTTCCCAAGAGCGAGGTAACCCAGGACATGCGCAGGATAGCAAAGGCCATCAACTTCGGAATCATCTACGGCATGGGACCGAGAAAGCTGAGTGACGAGCTGGGCATAGATCAAAAGACCGCCAAGGAGTATATAGACTCCTATTATAAGAGGTATGAAGGTGTCACAAGATACAGGGAAAGTATGGCAAAGGTCGCCCTTGAAGACGGTTATGTGACCACACTTTTTAACCGGAGGAGGTATCTCCCGGAGATCAGGAGTGAGAATAACAGGGTGCGGGCGGAGGCGGAGCGTATCGCTATCAACACCCCCATCCAGGGGACGGCAGCGGATCTCATCAAAAAGGCCATGATCAATATCCACAGGAGACTGGGGAGCGAAGGATTCAGGACAAGGATGCTCCTCCAGGTACACGATGAGCTGCTCTTTGAGGTCCCTGAGGATGAAATCGAGAGGATCACCCCCATTATAAAAAAGGAGATGGAAGAGGTCCACAGGCTGGATGTCCCCCTAAAGGTGGACATCAACCATGGAAGGAACTGGGATGAGGCGCACTGACCCGTCATGATAAGGATGCCTTCTCTATTCTGACAATTCCCTTAAATAAGATATGGAAAATAGAGAGACAAAGATGAAGGCAGGATCGGGCCTAAAATCTATTGCCCGCGCCCTGCGTCATCGAAATTTCAAGTTGTTCTTTGGCGGCCAAAGCGTCTCACTGATTGGGACCTGGATGCAGAGGATCGCTATCAGTTGGCTAGTGTATCGATTGACGAATTCCCCTTTCCTTCTCGGATTTGTGGGATTTGCAGGCCAGATCCCCACCTTTCTCCTGGCCCCTTTCGCCGGTGTATTAGCTGACAGGTGGAATCGTCAGCGCCTGCTGGTTCTAACCCAGACCCTTGCAATGGCGCAAGCCCTTGTCTTATCAATACTTGTCCTGACCGAAACCATAACCGTCTTTTATATTGTTGTATTGAGCATCTCCTTAGGTATTATTAATGCATTTGATATGCCGACTCGCCAGTCTTTTATAGTCGATATGGTCGAGGAAAAGGGGGACTTAGCTAATGCAATCGCCTTGAATTCATCCATGGTAAACGGGGCCCGTTTGCTGGGCCCGTCCATAGCCGGGGTTCTTATTGCAGCAGTAGGAGAGGGAACATGTTTTTTATTAAACGGCCTCAGCTATTTGCCTGTTATCGCCGCCCTGATTGCAATGAAAATTATGCCCAGGAATTCGAAAACAGGAAGCTCAAGGGGGTGGAGCGGATTGAAAGATGGATTTAAATACGCCTCAGGTTTTGCTCCCATTCGCTCTATTTTGCTGCTTTTAGCCCTAATGAGTCTGATGGGCATGCCCTACACAGTACTCATGCCTGTTTTTGCCAAGGATATCCTTCATGGCGGCCCCCATGTATTCGGTTTCCTCATGGCCGGGGTCGGCGTCGGGGCCTTGGCAGGTGCCCTTTGCTTAGCCGTCCGAAAGACTGTTCTCGGCCTCGGGAAAATGATTCCCCTGGCCGCCGCTATTTTTGGAATCGGGCTTGTTGTCTTTTCTCTCTCCAGGGTCCTTTGGCTTTCTCTCGCATTGATGTTGCTGACGGGTTTCGGGCAGATGGTCCAGATGGCATCGAGCAATACCATATTACAGACCATTGTGGACGATGACAAAAGGGGGAGGGTAATGAGCTTTTATACCATGGCCTTTGTCGGCATGGCGCCTTTTGGAAGCCTGCTGGCTGGTTTTTTGGCCAGAAACATCGGGACCCCGGCCACGATTTTTATTGGCGGAATAGCCTGCCTGTCTGGGGCGGCATATTTCTACAGAAGGCTTCCGGCATTAAGAGAGATGGTTAGATCGATTTATGTGAAGATTGGAATTATTCCCGAAATCGCATCAGGGATTCAGAGCGCGACCGAATCAAAGTAGAATCTAAAACCTCCAGCATCATATCAACTTCCTCCTGGGACACGTTTAAGGCGGGCATAAAGCGCAACATATCAGGCCGTGGCGTGTTGAGCAATAACCCGGCTTCCTGTGCCTGTTCCGTGACATCTGAAGCGATTTCATGCTTCAAGTCCAGTGCAACCAGCAGGCCGCGGCCCCTCACTTCCCCCAGTTGGTTACGCCTCGACAGATCCGCCAAACCCTCCATAAGATATTTACCACGTGCTGTCACATTCTCCAGAAAACCGGGCTCCAGCACCGCATCCATAATAGCGCAGCCCACGGCGGCCATGAGAGGATTTCCGTTAAATGTTCCTCCCTGATCGCCATGTTCGAAACAACACACGCTCTCCCTCGCGACAAGGGCGGCAAGGGGAACGCCTCCGCCTAACATTTTGCCAAGGGTCATAATGTCCGGCTCTATGCCGGCATGCTGGTAGCCCCAGAGCTTTCCCGTACGGCCCACGCCCGTCTGTATCTCGTCCATAATAAGGAGAAGACCATGACGATCTGTCAACTCACGCAGGTCGCGAAGGAAATTGTCCGCTGCTAATATGACGCCTGCCTCGCCCTGTATTGGCTCTATCATGACTGCTACGGTCCTGTCGGTGATTAGGCCCTCTACGGAGTCGATATCGTTGAACCTCGCCTTGGGAAATCCCTGGACCTTTGGTTCGAAAAGGTCGCGGAACTGCGGTTTGCCGGATGCGGACATGGTGGCAAGAGTTCGACCATGAAAGGAATTCTCAAAGGTAATGATCTCATAGGCGCCGTCCTTTTTAAGCGCACCCCACTTGCGAGCGAGCTTTATTGCACCTTCGTTGGCCTCCGCGCCGCTGTTGGTAAAAAACACACGCTGAAAGCAACTATTCTCAACAATACGAACGGCGAGCAATATCGAGGGCTTATTGTAAAAGGCCGGACTCGGCGTGATAAGCCTGTGCGCCTGTTCGACCAGTGTGTCGGCAATTAGCGGCGGGCTGTGTCCGAGACAGTTGACCGCCCATCCCTGCACAAAATCGAGATAGCGCTTGCCATTATTGTCCCACAACCAGGATCCCTCGCCACGAATGAAAACGAGAGGGGGTCTGGCATTTATCTCCATTAATGTCTGGACAGGAAAATCATCGAATTTCATTTTTAATCCCTTTAAACCACAGGTTGATACTTTTATATAATCTGTTCCACCCCCAATCTCGCATGGGCCTTTTTATAAAACTCTTCCTTCTCATCCGTGTGTCCGGGGACCGTCCAGGGCATATCATTCATATTTCTCAATACCCTGTCGATGTGATGCCAGGGGATCGATACGATCTGCATACCCGCTGGGTAGAGCTTGTACATCTTCATCCCGTAACAGACACCCGTTGTGACGGTGTTTATTTTTCCGGTAACATAGGGATAGTTAAACATCCAGTTGCATCCCATGACATAGGTCATCTTGCTCTCTATGACATCACCGGTGTCATATTGAGTGGCCCTTAGAACCCTCTCTGTCTGATCCATATTATCGCATATAATGATCAGGAGGTCGGGATCGAATTTCATTTTGTCCAGAGTGGCGAATCCCGTGCTGTGCACCGACCCTACGGCAAGGGGATAGATATGATGATAAACCCTCCTGTTCGCACGCTCATCAGGGTAAATCTCGAAAGGGGGTCCGATCCGGCCTCCCGCTGCGATGGGGGCCAGTTCGCCGTGGCCGGTTAAAAATATGCCAGGCTCACAGTACTGATTGTCCTCTTCTGCGTAAAAGGCCTTTCCATTATGGGCCTCACTGAGCATCTGGCACCAGGCAATCTTTTTATCGAGTTTCACAAGGCCCAATCCATCATGGTCGGAAGGGTGATTAAAGAACTTGAAGCCCACGGGGGTGTACTTGAAATCGAATTTGTCCAGGATGGTAAAATCATGCCTTTTCAATTTAAGCCTGTCCTGATATTCAACCATTGAATTTCTCCTTTCCTGTTTTTCGTTTTTTGTGCTATTTGGCAAAGATGCCAATGCCGGAATTTCGGCCAAATAGTGTGATTTTTGGCATATAGCTCGGATAAGGACTTGTAAAAAAGCCATTTATTCATTTCGGCAATACCAGTCTCCATGAAATACCCCCTTATTCCAATTGGCACGCCAATGTCAAATTTTTCTTTACGAGCAGTAAAAGTGGAGGGCATCAGGTCAATCAAAATCAGAACTGCTGTTGAATAAATTTATTCAACAATTAATAAAATATTTAAAAATTCGCCTAAAAGCCTGGAATGGAGATTCTTTTTAGATCATATCACCCCGATTGCGATAGTTGTTATAAGTGAAATCAGCCGAGGTATTCTCTGGATTTTTGACGTAAATGTTATTATAAGTAGAAGATATGCAAATGAGCCCACCTTCCTTCGCGCCATAGAATGTTGGGGAGTAGGGGTTGATCGATTAGAAGGATTCAATGAGACACAAAGGGAATTCATCATGAAATATATCTTCGGTCCCGTGCCTTCCAGGAGGCTGGGGCTGTCTTTGGGGATAGACCTGATCCCGGCCAAGACATGCACCTATGACTGCCTCTATTGTCAGGTGGGGAGGACCACACATCACACAATTGAACAGGAAGAATTCGTGCCGGTAATGGAAGTCCGAAAGGAGCTGGAAAAGGTCCTTGAGGAGGTCGTTCCGGACACCATTACCCTGGCAGGATCGGGTGAGCCCACCCTTAATTCCAAAATAGACCAGGTTATCTCATCCATCAGGGAGTTGACAGACACCAGGATAGCCCTTTTGACCAACGGTTCGCTGCTCTGGAAGGAGGATGTCAGGAAACGGGTCCTTGGCGTCGATGTCATAATGCCGACCCTGTCCACTGTCTTTGAAGAGACCTTCAGGACCATCCACAGGCCGCACAGGGATGTGAGCCTGCCCCGGGTCATTGAGGGATTAAAGGAGCTGCGTAAGGAATACGAGGGGCAATTATTCCTGGAAGTGGTCCTCCTCGCGGGAATCAATGACAGCGAAGAAGAGATCGGGGCTCTCAGGGCGGTCATTGAAAAGATATCTCCTGACAGGATACAGTTGAACACTGTGGTGCGGCCCCCTTCCGATCCGAGGGCGCTTGCACTTGACAGGGGGCGGCTGGAGGATATAAGAATTTCATTTGGTGATAGGGCGGAGATCATCGCCCAGGCGCCGATCAGGAAGAGGGAGGGCAAACACGATTCCCGGATTGACGCGGTCATTGAGATGGCCAGGAGGCGGCCTGTCAGGATGGTCGATATCTCAAAGGCGTTAAATATCTCCATTGATAGGACGGAAAGCCTGTTAAAGGGACTTGTCATAAA
>CAZGIZ010000020.1:0-7399 GCA_964526655.1 uncultured Desulfobacteraceae bacterium
ATTCACATTGACTTAGTTTACTTTATGTGTTAGCTTAGTCCTATTATATGTAAAGAGGAGTTTAAAATGCAGGTAAATATCCACGAGGCAAAGACGAATCTCTCCCGCCTACTCTCTCAGGTGGAGAATGGGGAAGAGATTATCATTGCCAAGGCAGGGAAACCAATCGCCCTTTTGACAAAATTTATAGCGGAAGAACCTAAACGGATATTAGGCAGGGATGCAGGACTTTTTGAGGTCCTCGAAGACTTTGATCAGCCTCTGCCGGAAGATATTTTAAAGAGTTTTGAATCGTGAAGAGATTTCTTCTTGATACCCATGTCTGGCTCTGGAGCATAACCACACCCAATAGACTCGGGACAGAAGGGCTGCGGCTGCTCGAAAATACGCGTAATGAGCTGTTCCTGTCAGCGGCAAGCTCCTGGGAAATAGCGATAAAGTACAGGCTGGGCAGGCTTTCATTGCCCGAGCCGCCTCACAAATTTATTCCACCGCGATTGATACGAGACGGAATAAAGCCGATTCCAGTGGAACACCACCACGCATGCCACGTGGCAAACCTACCGGATCTCCATCGAGATCCCTTTGATCGCCTTTTGATCGCGCAGGCCCAGACCGAGCGACTCATTTTTATTACCGCTGATCAAGGGTTAAAGGATTATGATGTGGAGATGATTTTCATTGAATCCTGATGTTTCTGTTGACACAAGTGTCCTGATAATACTATGATTCTGAGTATTTGTAGGTACGGTGATCCCCCTGGGGGGACATTAAGCCGGAGCCCTATTACAAACCGGGTCATATCGTGCTAACGCTTCAGGTGTTGCCGCCTGGATCTCCTATGAGGGGTGACCGGGACGGATGGGCCAATCTGAAAGACGTCTCATACCGGGAATCCCGGAAAGCTTGAATTATCAGATTTAAGGGGTCCAATGGTTTCATTGAAGGCCCCTTTTTTTGTTTCCAAAAACACTTTTTTCACCGCAGAGACACAGAGGACGCAGAGAAAACAATTTTATCAGAATTCCTGAGCCTCCGGCCCGGAGGGCCTACGCCCCGGAGGGAGGGGAATTCTGATAAAGTGTACACTCTTTGTCAATGCAACGGCTATCATTGCCCGCCCTGTCCCGATGGCCTTTTCAGGTAAGGGCTTGTGCAGATAACCGCAGACAAAGCATATAGAAAGGATTTTTATAACGTTGCCCGTAAAGGAGGCATACATGGACAGAAAAAAGGTTACCATAGCTGAACTCCACCAGAAGAAGGAACAGGGCCGGAAGATCACCATGATGACGGCCTATGACTATCCCACGGCCTCGCTGGTGGACCAGGCCGGGATCGACACCATCCTTGTGGGCGACTCCCTGGCCATGGTCGTCCTTGGATATGATTCCACGGTCCCGGTCGGCATGGAGGAGATGATCCACCACTGCAAGGCAGTCACAAGGGGTGCAAAGGCCAGCTTCATTATAGGAGACATGCCCTTTTTATCCTACCAGGTAAGCCACGAGCGGGCCGTTCAAAACGCGGGCCGTTTTATCAAGGAGGCTGCCTGCGACGGGATAAAGCTCGAGGGCGGCAGCGAGATGGCGCCCACCGTCAGGGCCGTTGTGAGGGCCGGGATACCCGTCTGCGCCCATATAGGCCTCACGCCCCAGACGGCCACGATGCTGAGCGGTTTCAAGGTCCAGGGCAAGGACGCGGAGAGCGCTAAGCAGTTGATAAAATCGGCCAAGGACCTGGAGGAGGCTGGGGCCTTTATGATCGTCATTGAGTGTGTCCCCGACCTCCTGGCTTCCAGGATCACAAAAGAATTGAGGATTCCCACCATCGGCATAGGCGCGGGAAAGGACTGCGACGGCCAGGTCCTGGTCTATCACGACCTTGTGGGCCTCTTTGAGAGGTTCACCCCCAAGTTCGTCAAGCAATACATAAACCTTTCTCCGATGATCAGGGAGGCCCTTGTCCAGTACAGGACGGAGGTCGAGGACGGGACCTTCCCTGGACCGGAGCACAGCTTCTCCATGAAAAAAGAGGAGGCGGAAAAGATATAAAATTGCTGCGCAATTTTATACAACGCTCCGCATGGCGGAGCTCGGGGCTGGCATTCGAAAATAGAAATACAAAATATGCTAAGGCTGTTCGCTCTTAAAAGGAGTGCCTTAGACTGGTGACTGGGAAAAAATGGGGGTTTAGAGCGATGAATTTTTTGATTGTGGGACCCGGCGCCATGGGGTGTCTCTTTGCCGCCCGGCTCAGGATGGCCGGCTTCGAGGTGACCCTCCTGGATCACATAGAGGAGAGGGCTGAAAAGATCAGCCTCCAGGGCATCCTTGTGGAAGGCGTTACGGGGGAATACAGCGTCAAGGTCCCTGTCCTTATGGGCGGGATATCCTCCCGGCCCGATTTCACCCTCATATGCGTAAAGGCCGTCGATACCAGAGAGGCCGGCCGCTCGATCGAGCCATGGCTCCCTGAAGGGACGGTGGTCGCGACCCTCCAGAACGGCATTGGGAATCTCGAGATCCTGGAGGAGATCTTCGGCAGGGACAGGGTGTTGGGCGGCGTCACGGCCGAAGGGGCCACAGTGTTAGGATGGGGGAGGATCAGGCACGCGGGCCAGGGCGCGACCGTTATCGGGCCCAAGGGGGGTCCCGCGGAAAGGCTTGTCTCGGCCTTCAACAGGGCCGGGTTCAAGGCCAGTTCGTCGGACAATGTGGAGGAACTCCTCTGGGGAAAGCTGGTCATCAACGTGGGGATAAACGCCCTCACGGCCATCACGGGATTGAAAAACGGCCGCCTGCCCGAATTAGAGGGCACACGCTCCATCATGGAAGGGGCCGTCCGGGAGGCCGTTGCCGTTGCCGAGGCCAAAGGCATCAGGCTCCCCTATCCCGATCCCCTTAAGCGTGTGATGGAGGTGTGCCGCGACACCTCCGGCAATATCGCCTCCATGCTCCAGGACGTGCTAAACAAAAAGGTCACGGAGGTGGATTTCATAAACGGGGCCATAGTCCGGGAAGGGGAGAGGCTGGGAATTCCTACCCCCGTGAACCGCGTCCTTGCCTCCCTGGTGCGGACCATACAGGAGACCTACCACGAAAGGCTTTGTTAATTCCTTATTCCAATTCGCATTCAAGTGCTACTGGTGTTGGCTGCGTCGTCACCTCCTCGACGTACTATTAACGTACGCCTGCGTCGGCTCCTCCTTGCCGCCTAAGTATCATCTTGAATGCAAAATGGAATTAGTTAAGAGGTTCACGGTTCCGGGTTCAAGGTTAAAAATGAATCATGGAAGGTTGGAATACTGGAGTGTTGGAGTGTTGGTTTGGAAGTCTTTTGTCACAAACTCAATCTCCTGTTCTTTCCTGACCCCCTGCCTGGGGCAGGCATTATTCCATCTTTCCAATATTCCAGTATTCCGATCTTGATTGAAGCAAACTAAGTTCTATTTAATCGTGTTTTATTATATTATTTTATAGTATTTTATTATAGAATAAGTTATTTTTATTTTGACATAATAAGCGGTCTGTGGTAAGCGTGTTGCGCAAATTCCGAATACACAATAATGGAGGTGATTTATGTTTGAAATCTTGAAACGTCAGGAGATGGCGGACGGCACCGTGGTCCTGAACGAGATAAGCGCGCCTTTGATCGCCAAAAAGGCCAAACCGGGCCAGTTTGTCATCCTCAAGGCCAATGAAACAGGGGAGCGCATCCCCCTTACCATGGCCGACACGGACTCCAAGAAGGGGACGATCACGATCATATATCAGGTGGTCGGGAAATCCACGTCCCTCTTCAAGACCCTCCAGGTGGGAGACCATTTCCAGGATGTGATCGGCCCTCTGGGACGCGCCACCCACCTCGAGAAACTGGGAACGGTCGTGTGCGTCGGGGGCGGGACCGGTGTGGCGGTCATGCACCCCATTACGCGCGCCCTCAAGGAGGAAGGCAACCATGTAATCGCCATTATCGGCGCGAGGACAAAGGACCTCCTTATCCTTGAAGACAAGATGAAGGCCGCGTCCAATGAGCTCCATGTGTGCACGGACGACGGATCCTACGGGCACCACGGGTTTGTTACGGACGTGCTCAAGGAGATCCTTGAAAAGGAGGACGTGAAGCTTGTCGTGGGAATAGGACCCGTGCCCATGATGAAGTTCGTGTGCAAGATGACCGACGAATACAAGGTCAGGACCATTGTCAGCCTTAACGCCATAATGGTGGACGGCACGGGCATGTGCGGCTGCTGCAGGGTAACCATCGGGGGCAAGACCAAGTTCGCCTGCGTGGACGGCCCGGAATTCGATGGTCACCAGGTGGATTTTGATGAGCTCACCCAGCGCCTCCAGGCCTACACGGCCGAAGAGGCGATTGCCAATGATAAATTCGCCCACGAGTGCAAGGCCGCCGGTTAAGGCCGTGGCCGGGACGATAATGACGCTGGTCCAAACACCTTTGAAGACACTTACCGAGATCACATGTAACGGAGGATAGTATGGCAGAAGAAAAAGCTAAGAAAGAGCAGATTCCCCGGCAGCCCATGCCCGAACAGGAGCCAGGTGTCAGGAGACGAAATTTCGTGGAAGTGCCCCTGGGTTATGACGAGGAACTGGCCGTGAAGGAGGCCGAGAGGTGCCTGCAGTGCAAGAAGCCTTCATGCGTTCAGGGATGCCCGGTTTCAATAGATATTCCAGCCTTTATCAACCTTGTAAAAGAACGCCAGTTCACCAAATCCATTCGCAAGATATGGGAGAGGAACGCCCTCCCTGCCGTATGCGGCAGGGTCTGTCCCCAGGAGATCCAGTGCGAGGGGTCGTGCATATTGGCCAAAAAGGGAGACCCCGTGGCCATCGGAAACCTGGAACGCTTTGTGGCCGATCGCGAGCGGGAGCACGGGAAAGGGGACCTTCCCCCCAAGGCCGAACCAACGGGCAAGAGGGTGGCAGTTGTCGGGTCTGGCCCTTCAGGCCTGACGGTGGCGGGCGACCTTATCCTCAAGGGACACGAGGTGACCATTTTTGAGGCCTTTCACAAGCCCGGAGGCGTCCTGGTCTATGGAATTCCGGAATTCAGGCTTCCCAAGGAGATCGTCTTCTCTGAAGTAAATTTTCTTGAGCGGCTTGGCGTCAAGCTGGAGTGCGACGTGGTCGTGGGGAGGACCGTTGACCTGGACGAGCTATTCGAGCAGGGTTTTGACGCCATATTCCTGGGCGTCGGCGCGGGGCTCCCCAGGTTCCTGAACATCCCTGGAGAGAATCTCATCGGCGTATACTCGGCCAATGAATACCTCACCAGGTCCAACCTGATGAAGGCCTATCTATTTCCCGAGTACGACACCCCTGTCGTGAAGGGCAAAAACGTGGCAGTATTCGGGGCCGGAAACGTGGCCATGGACTCGGCCAGGACGGCCATGCGCCTGGGCGCGGAAAATGTCCGTATCGTGTATCGCCGCTCCAGGGACGAGATGCCGGCCAGGAACGCCGAGATACATCACGCCGAGGAAGAGGGCATCGAGTTCTATTTTCTCACGGCGCCCACCCGTTTTTTGAGCGATGAAAAGGGCCGTGTAAAGGGCATGGAATGCATCAGGATGGAATTAGGCGAGCCCGATGAATCGGGCCGGCGCCGGCCCGTGCCCCTTGAGGGCTCCAAATTCAAGCTGGACTGCGACCTGGCGATAATCGCGGTAGGCGCAGGGGCGAATCCCCTCTTGACCCAATCCACAGAGGGTCTGGCCCTGAACAAGTGGGGCTACATCATCGCCGACTCCGAGACGGGCAAGACCTCCAGAAAGGGTGTCTGGGCCGGCGGGGACATCGTGACGGGGTCCGCGACCGTCATCCTGGCTATGGGGGCGGGGAGAATCGCCTCCGATTCCATGCACAAGTATCTTACCCTGGGGTGGTAATCAGACCATTCCGACATGAGATAATAAAAAACCGGTTTACAGGGGATCAGGCGACCCGGGACTGATCCCCGTTTTTATTTATACCCATGCAGCCGCGGCCGTGGCCGGCTGTTGGCAGTAAGGAGATTAATACTATTCCGGCGCTGTTTAAAATATTTATCGTGTTCGGGCTCATACTGGCACTCAACAGGCTGCGCCTCCACCTGAGTCTGGCCCTCCTGGCCGGATCACTGGTCCTCGGCCTGTGGATGGGCCTGGGTCCCCTGGGATGGGCCCTGAGCGCTTTTAAAAGCTTAACCAGCATGCAGACCATCAGTCTCTTCCTGATAGTCGGTCTCATAATGGTCATGAGCAGGATCATGGAGGAGAGCGGCCATATGGCAAGGCTGGTCAGTAGCTTCGCACGGCTCTCAAGGGACCCCAGGATCGTTGGCTCGGTCATGACCGCCCTTATCGGGCTCCTGCCCATGCCGGGAGGGGCCCTCTTCTCAGCGCCCATGGTCCAGGCATCCCTCTCCAGCGCCTCTGCCACCAATGAACAGAAGGCTGCCCTCAATTACTGGTTCCGGCACATATGGGAGTACTGGTGGCCCCTGTATCCGGGCGTTATACTGGCCGTGGCCCTCCTGGAAGTGGATACCTGGCATTTCATGCTCTTCATGGCCCCCATGACCCTGGTCTCCATCGGGGCCGGGATATTTTTTATCCTTCGTCCCATGGGCAAGACCGGAGCGGAGAGGAAGGAAGTCGTCTCCTGGGACGGCGTAAGGCGGTTCATCAAGGAGATGATGCCAGTGTTGATCGTTATTATCTTTATGGCGGTCCTGACCGGTCTTGTCGGTATCCTTGAGTTCATGGGCATCAAGATCAAGTTACCCCCGATCCTCTTGATCCTGCCCGGTCTCCTGGCCTCAATAGCATGGGTGTGTTATGTGAATCATACATCTTTTTCTCAGATCAGATCGGCGTCAATAAGCGGCAGCAACTTTATCATGCTCTTCCTGATTATCGCGGTCATGATCTTCAAGGGCGTCATGGAGGACAGCGCCGCCGTTGTCCATATCCGAGACGAACTCATGACATACAGGATACCCGTTATCCTCCTTATCCTGATGATGCCCTTTCTGTCAGGTTTCATCCTGGGTATCGCGGTGGGTTTTGTGGGGGCGTCCTTTCCCCTGATCATACCCCTTATCCAGTCTCCGGACCTCGGGAACTACCTTTTATACGCCGGGTTTGCCTACACCTTCGGTTATATAGGCATGATGCTCTCTCCCGTACATATATGCCTCCTGGTGACAAGGGACTATTTCAGGGCAGGCCTCCTTGACAGCTACAGGTATATTGTCAAGACAGGACTCACTGTATTGATCACCGCGGTCCTCCTGTTTCTGGTCATCAGAGCCTTTTAAGGGATTGGGCACAGACCGGGACCCTATGTCCGCTTTTTTTCTATTGGTCGATTATGGATTTATATGTTAAAAA
>CAZGIZ010000020.1:7499-13073 GCA_964526655.1 uncultured Desulfobacteraceae bacterium
CTGTAGACTATTAGGCTATTAGACTGTAGATTATTAGGCTATTAGGCTGTAGACTATAAGACTATTGGTAATAGCTGATTAGACTAAAGGATTTACAGCCTAAAAGCCTTCAGCCTACACTACAGTCTTCAGCCTATATGTAGCCTAAACAGCCTGGATAGGTGTAAAAAAGGAAATTCATCCGGAGCAATAAATATGGTCAAAAAAGCAAAACTGGTTATCGACGACAAGACATTTGAATTGCCCCTAATCCACGGGACCGAGGGTGAGATGGGTATTGACATCTCCAGGTTGCGCCAGGAGATGGGCCTCATCACCTTTGATCCCGGCTATGCCAATACCGGCTCCTGCAAGAGCGCAATCACCTTTATGGACGGGGAGAAGGGAATCCTCAGATACAGGGGGATCCCCATAGAGCAATTAGCGGAGCATTCCTCATTTGTTGAAACGGCATTCCTGCTGATAAACGATCGCCTCCCCGCCAGAGCGGAATTAAACCGCTTCTCCGTATTGTTAAACGATCATTCACTTGTGCACGAGGACATGCGGCATTTCTTTAATAACTTCCCCAGGAGGGCCCATCCCATGGGGATATTGTCCTCCATGGTCAACGCCCTGAGGGCCTTCTATCCGGAGATCCCTGAGAGGTCGGAGGAAGAGGAGATAAACATAACGGTCACGAGGCTCCTCTCCAAGGTGAGGACCATGGCAGCCATGTCCTACAAGATCTCCAGGGGGCACAAGGTGGTGTACCCCAGACATGAATTGGCCTACGCAGCCAATTTCCTCAACATGATGTTCGACACCCCGGTCAAGCCCTATGTGATCGATCAGGATCTGGTCCAGGCCTTGAATGTCTTCTGGATACTCCACGCAGACCACGAACAGAACTGCTCGACTGCGGCGGTCCGCCTGGTGGGAAGCGCCAGGGTCAATCTCTATGCCGCCATCTCGGCAGGTATATGCGCACTTTGGGGTCCCCTGCACGGGGGGGCGAACCAGGCCGTGATCGAGATGCTAACAAAGATATACGAGAGCGGCGGCGATGTGAAACCCTTTGTCGCAAGGGCCAGTGATCGAACCAATCCCTTCAGGCTCATGGGCTTCGGGCACAGGGTCTACAAGACCTACGATCCGAGGGCCCGTATCATGAAGAAGTGGTGTCATAAAATATTGTCAAAGCGGAACCAGGACGACCCGCTCCTGGATATAGCCATGGAGTTAGAGGAAGTGGCGAGGAATGACTCCTATTTCATCGATAACAACCTCTATCCCAACGTGGACTTTTACGCTGGCATCGTACTCAGGGCCATCGGCATACCCATCAACATGTTCACCGTCATGTTCGCCATAGGGAGGCTGCCGGGCTGGATAAGCCAGTGGAAGGAGAGCATGGAAGACCCCGACTGGAAACTCCAGCGCCCCAGACAGATCTATATCGGATTGAACGAGAGGGACTATGTGCCCATAGATGAGAGGGGGTAAAGGGATGGACATGGAATCCGAGACCCTCAAAGGGATGGGACCCTCTGAACTCCGGGAGTACCTGAATTTCCTCCTGTGGCACTACAGGGTGGTGGACGCCTTCTGGTTTCTTTACGTTGCCGAGCGCTTTGACCAGCCCACGGCAGAGAGGATAAACGAGCGGGTCTGGGGCCGCGTGGCCGGCATGGCGGCAAAAGACCTTATAAAAAGGTTTAAGATAGAGGAAAAAGGGCTGAAAGGATTTGTGAAGGTCCTGCGGCTCTTTCCATGGACCCTTTTAATCGATTATCAGATAGAAGAGCAGGAGGATCAGGTGATCGTCTCCGTCCCCTCCTGCCCGACCCAGGAAGCCAGGATCAGGAGGGGAATAGGCGAGTTTGTCTGCAAAGAGATGCACAGGGGCGAATTTATCGACTTCGCTCGCGTCATCGATGAACGCATCCAAGTGGAGTGCCTCTTCGCTCCGCCCGATCCACACCCAGAGGATATGTTCTGCAAGTGGCGGTTTTACCTCGAATAGATAGGGTGGTAAACCTTTCCAAAATAAACGCTTAGTGCCGTCCAATTTTCACCGCCGAGACCCGGAGAGCGTCCTTTGCGGCTCCCTGGCCCGCCATAGCCCTTGGGCGAAGGCGGCTGCGGTGAGATTGTTTTTACCTCTGGGCAGGCGTGGAGAAATCAATGCCGCCTTTCCCTTAACATTCGCCTGTACTCGTCCATCTGCTCCTTTGTGAGGACCCTCGAGAGACTCTTTTCAAGGGATTTGTCGATCTCGCGTATCTCCTGCCTTATCATATCCCTCTTTATCACCTCTTCTTCCCTCTGCCTGTTGCTCGCCTCTATGATCGCCGTGACTCTTTTTTCCTGCTCAGGGGTAAGCTTCAGGCGGTCCTTCATCTCCGCGATAATGCGCCCGCGCATCTCCGGGGAGGGATGGGTCCTGTGGGAGAACCTCCTGTGAAAATGATCCAGCTTCTTATACAGGACATCCAGCTTCTTCTGCTGCTCGCTGCTCAATTTGTCCTTTATCAGGTCCATGCTATTTTCATTGATTTCCTCTATCTGGGGAAAGACCTCGCGTCCCAGGGCCATGATCTGCTCCTGGGATTCCCGCAGGATCTTTTCGATCTCGACTTTCTGGCCGTCCGTCAGGCCGAGGTCCTTGGAAAATCTATGCAATAGGATCTCTACCCTTGTATGCACGGGCGGTCCCCCGGCCTCGAATCCTTTTATCCTTCGTTCAAAGTAGATCCCGGCTCCCAGGGAGCCTGCGAGCACTCCCACAAGGAACAGGAGAATTACTCCCGAAGCCAGTTTGAATTTACTCATGACGCCCCCCTATCCATAGTTCATGGCAAGCAAGATAAAGTCCGCCGGCCTGTTTATGAATAATCTGGCAAGCTCATAACCTGAAAGAATATCCATCCTGCTCAGGGTCACGGCCAGTGCCGCGGCCAGGACGCAGGTAACGGGCGCAAGCCTCCACAGGAACCGGTTGAGAAGCTCAAAATAGCCTGCCTCAAAATAAAGCGGGCCCAGATCCATGATCTGCCCCATCGTCCTCACGCGCCAGGTTTCTCCCACCTGGGCCTTTTCCTTCTCATGATGGGCCGCGCTAAGGATTCCCCTCAACCTTGCAAGACGGTCTTTCTTAAAGGTTTTCATCTCCTCCTCCTGCCTTTCATCTCCTCCGAAATTAACTTCTCGAGTTTTTTCCGGGAACGAAAGGAACGGACCTTTACACTGGCTACGCTGCAGCCGAGTAGGTCGGCTGCCTCCTTGCCCGACAGGCCCTCCAGATATACCAGCTCAAGGACCATTCTTTCTCCGGGAGCAAGCTTTCCAAGGGCCCATTCCAAAAACTCCCCGGCCTCCCCCCCCATACCTTCCTGATCGTCAGGACGTTCTGATTCATCCGACAACACCTTTTCCAGCCATTCCCTGTGGTTTTGAGTGAGCGAGCTTATGGGCACTTCACGAGATCTATAGGCCCTTCGCCAGTAATCATAACAGGTCCTGACCGCGATTGACGAGATCCATTGCCCGAAGCCTCCCTTGCCCTTAAAGGTTGGCAATGACTGATAGGCCCTGACAAAGGCATCCTGAACCGTCTCCTCCACTTCGCTGTAGGGGACATGCCTCTTTACGATTTTTAAGACAACGTCCTCATACCTCAGCATTAGATGTTCAAAGGCGTTTACGTTTCCATCAATGACCTGACGCACTATTTCCGCATCACCGGGCTTGGTAGATTTATTTTGCATTTCTATTAACCGTTGAGCCACATAATTCGGAATTTTATATCAAAAGGGCTTGCAAGAGAAAACGATTAATTTTTCAGAAATGCATTTCAGCCCGGGGACTTTCAGTGTCCGGATTCTTCCTGAAATTTCACCTCTATCTACCTACCTTTCTTTATCCATGGAAATATTTCAGCCTTTCGTTCATTACAGTCGTTGCCCGCAGGGGAAAAGTTACAAAAAATTCTCTGTATGTAAATAATATTCGGTTAATGAGTAGGCCGCATAATGAACAGGAGTTCTTTCAGCGTGAGCCGCCCTTCCAGGGCAGTTATCTCCATAGATATTAAAAAGGGGAAAATATTTTGTAACTTTTGGCCCTCAATATACGACTTTGAATGGAAACGGGGAAGGGACAGCAAGGACAGGGTCATTTTTTATCCAGCACAAGATTCGGATCTCAAGGGTAAGGAGGTAAAATTTAATGAGAAGGGCAGCGTCAATTTTAATCATACTTTTTCTGGTTCCCCTGGCCTCGTGCGCCGGGAGCCTGAATCAACAGAAGGGAGCCACCATCGGCACGGCCGTGGGTGCGGGAGTCGGTGCTATCCTTGGACAGGCCATAGGCAGGGATACCAAAGGGACGCTGATAGGCGCTGGAATCGGCGCCGTTCTGGGTGGCATTGCAGGAAACCAGGTAGGCGTCTATATGGACAGGCAGGAGCGTGATCTTAGGGAGGCCCTGGCAGCATCCGAGGCGGCCAATGTCCGGAGGGTGAAAGAGGCCGTTGCTTCATCCGAGGCAAGGGGTGATCAAAGGGTTAATGACGTGTTGATCGCCACCTTTAAATCGGAAGTCCTCTTTGATTTCGATTCGGCCACACTCAAACCCGGCGCCTATGGAGAGATCGCCAGGGTGGCGACCGTGCTGAAAAAGTATCCCCAGACCACCATCAGGGTGGAAGGCCACACAGACACAAGGGGAAACGAAATCTATAATCAGGAGCTGTCCAAAAAGCGCGCCGATGCGGTCAGGGATACCCTGATCCAGCAGGGAGTCGAGGCCTCGCGGATTGAGTCTGAAGGATACGGGGAGACCCAGCCCGTCTCTTCCGATGATGCCTTGAACCGGAGGGTGACCATTGTCATCAAACCGGTTGTGAAGGCTGTGGGATAGCAGAAAGGGGACAACCATGTTGCGAAGAACAATAAAAAGAATCATCAAAATTACTATAGTTTTTGCCTGCATATCTGCCCTGGCAGGCCCGCTGACCGGCGGAGTGGCCATGGCCGATCAACATCCGGGGCGGGATCGCGGCCATGAAAGGACTGTGAGAAGGCTGCCGGCCGGGTCCAGGACCGTGCGGGCGGGCAAGTCAAGGTATTATCATTACCATGGGGTCTTTTATAGAAGAGGGCCCTCAGGATTCCTGGTGGTCAATGCTCCCGCAGGGGCAATTGTCCTGAGTATCCCCGTGGGGTCCAGATCCTTCCTGGTGGGAGGCATCACCTACTACCTGTACGATGGGACCTATTATCGCAGGGCGCCCAGTGGATATATAGTAGTGGCACCTCCCCCGGAGACCGTTGTCGTAAGGGAGATAGCTCCCGTGGTCCCGTCAAAGGAGAGCATGGAAGGGAAGGCCTCGGTCACCGTTCCGCTCCTCAATGTGCGATCAGGGCCGGGAATGGATTTTCCCGTTGTATACCAGGTCCATGAGAGCGACATGCTGACAATACACGGGTACGCGCCCGAGTGGCTCTATGTGAATCTTCCCGGAGGCTCTTTCGGATGGGTCATGATGAGGTACACCTCCTATGCATCCCCCAATCCCCGGCCGGCGGAAGG
>CAZGIZ010000020.1:13173-40840 GCA_964526655.1 uncultured Desulfobacteraceae bacterium
GTGGGACCGGATTATGTCCCTCCCAGGACATCCGTGCCCGGGGACTGGCATGCCCCACTTAAAGGCGGCCTGACCCCTGGGGAGACGGACCCCCAGACCCTTGCCTCCTGGTGGAAGACCCTTAAGGACCCCGAGCTCTCCAGCCTCATAGAGCGCGCCGTTCAAGGCAACCTGGACCTGAAGGGTGCAATGGCAAGGGTGAGGGAGGCGCGTGCACGGAGGGCAGCAGCAAATGCCGATCTCTCCCCCTTTCTCGACGTTACCGGCACGGCCAAAGCTAACAGGATCCGGGAAGAGGGAAGTAATGGCTCCGGGACCTATAACCGCTCCCTGACATTCGACTCCAACTGGGAACTGGATCTCTTCGGTGGTGTCCGCCGGTCGATTGAGGCCACGGAGGCGGATCTGGAGGCGAGCCAAGAAGATCTGCGGGACGTGCTTGTCTCTCTGCTCTCGGAAGTGGCCCTGAACTATATCGATGTCAGGACCTATCAGGCGAGGATAGAGGTGGCCGGAGCCAACCTTGAAATACTACAGGAGACCTACGATATCACGCGGTACCGTTTAGAGGCCGGCCTGACCACGCAGCTTGACGTGGAAGAGGCCCTCTACAACCTTGAAAGCGGCCGTTCCCAGGTCCCGGCCCTTCGTACCGGGATGGAGCAGGCCAAAAACCGTCTGGCAGTGCTCCTGGGAGAGAATCCCGGCGCCATACATAAGGAACTTGAAAAGGGCGGGCCCATTCCGGTCGCGGCGGTTCAGGTCGCTGTCGGTCTTCCCGCTGACCTTTTACGGCGCCGTCCCGATATCCGCAGGACGGAGCGGGAACTGGCTGCCCAGACTGCGCGGGTCGGGGAGGCCGTCGCTGATCTTTATCCCAAGTTTTCGCTCACAGGGTCGATAGGTCTTGAGACCCTGTCAACGGACAGTCTCCTTTCGAGCGGCATTCGCACCTACACCATGGGGCTGGGGCCCGGCATCACGTGGCCCATATTTCACGCAGGGGCCATCAGAAAAAACATAGAAGTACAAAATGCCCTACAGGAACAGGCCATGATTAAATACGAATTCGCGGTGCACAGCGCACTGGAAGAGGTGGAAAACGGACTCGTGGCCTTTGCCCAGGAACAGATTCGCCGCGACTCGCTTGGGAAGGCAACGGGGGCGGCCCGGCGGGCGGTTGACCTGGCCTATAACAAATACCGGTCCGGGCTGATTGATTTCAGCGAATTGCTGGACTCGCAACGCTCGCTCCTCTCCCTTGAGGATCAATTGACCCAGAGCGAAGGAACAGTTACATCCAACCTGGTGCGCCTCTACAAGGCCCTCGGCGGGGGATGGACACCAATGACGGATAGTGAGAGTTAATAATTTTGGATCATCTCCAGATTAGTTGATCGATGATCAGGATTCAAGGGGTCGAGGGGTCAGGGATTCAAGTGAAACGCTAAAGAATTACAAAGAGTTGAATGTATGGAAAAAATCGTACAAACTCTGTTTAAAGCTATATGGAATAACGGTAAAATTCCCAAATAAAGAAAGATACGGCATGACTTCACAGATCAGAAGATCTGCTGTGTCTATTCCTTAGAATATAGCAAAAAACAAACACTTGAATCCTTGAACCCTCGAATCCTTGGACCCTCTTCTCCAACTGACTTGGATAAGAACCTTGATTTTAAGGCGGAGAAAAGCCATGGAATCGCAGACAGACAGGAAATCCGATATACTCCAGACCCTGGAGATCGATTCTTCTTCTGGTCGCCGCAGATACCTGAAATGGTATTTTATTGCGGCCCTGATCATCATGTTGTCGGCGCCGGCCGCCCTGGCGCTCAGGGACAGGACCGGTTCCTTGTCCTTAAATTATACGACCCGGGAAGTCCGTCGAGGCGATATTATCGTCACAGTAACGGCCACGGGAAACCTGGAGTCAACCAATCAGATCAATGTGGGGAGCGAGCTTTCCGGGACTGTGAAATCGGTCGAAGTGGATTACAATACAAAGGTCAAGGCCGGCCAGGTCCTTGCGAGACTGGATACCTCCAAACTGGATGCACAGAATCTTCAATACAAGGCCGCCCTGGAATCCGCGAATGCCAAGCTATTAGAGGCCCAGGCCACGGTGCGGGAGTCGGATAATAACCTGACGCGCCTGAAACGGGTCCAGGAGCTGAGCCAAAACAAGGTCCCATCCGAGTACGAGATGGACGCTGCTGAAGCGAATCTCGATCGGGCCAGGGCGAATGAGGCCAGCGCCAGGGCCGCGATCTCCCAGGCCCGTGCCAATCTCCTCCTGAACGAGACGGATCTTTCCAAGGCGGTCATCCGTTCGCCCATCAACGGGATCATCCTGACACGCGATGTAGAGCCCGGCCAGACCGTGGCCGCCTCCCTGCAGGCGCCGGTGCTCTTTACGGTGGCAGAAGACCTGACCCGGATGGAACTCCACGTGGACGTGGACGAGGCCGATGTGGGCCAGGTCCTGCAGGGCCAGGAAGCCACCTTCACGGTGGACGCCTTTCCCGACAGGACCTTTAAGGCCAGGATCACCCAGGTACGTTACGGGGCCACGACCACGGACGGTGTGGTTACCTACGAAACAATACTGGATGTGGACAACTCCGATCTCCTGCTCAGACCAGGCATGACGGCCACAGCGGATATCACGGTAAAAAAGGTCGAGAACGCTGTCCTGGCGCCTAATGCCGCCCTGCGTTTCACTCCGCCGGTGAAGGAAGAAAAGGCGTCCCCATCCCATGATGTGGGTTTTATGGGCAGGCTCTTTCCCCATCCGCCAAGACCCGAGCGTTCGCCATTAAGACAACAAAAGGAACCGGGGAGTAATAAACAGCATGTATGGACACTTCGCGACGGGGAGCTTGTCCCCATTCCCATAACAATCGGTGCCACTGACGGCACCATGACAGAGGTAACGGGCGGCGATGTCACGCCCGGTATGGCCCTGGTGGTTGACATGGCCGGTGCAAAATCATGACTGTAGCGGACGGCAATCAAAGGGGGCCCTCCCCTCTCATCGAGCTCAGCGGATTGACAAAGGTCTACGGCACGGGCCCTGCGGCCGTGCGCGCCCTTCAGCGTATCGATTTCCGTATTGAAAGGGGGGAGTTTGTGGCCGTGATGGGGCCGAGCGGGTCCGGCAAGTCCACCTGCATGAACATCCTTGGCTGCCTGGACACCCCGAGCTCCGGGGCCTACCTCTTCGAAGGGTTGGATGTGGGCAGGCTTTCACGGGACAAGCGGGCCCTGCTGCGGCGCTATTATTTCGGGTTCGTATTCCAGGGGTTCAATTTATTAAACCGCACAACGGCCCTGGAGAACGTGGAGCTGCCGCTGATCTACGGCGGGCTCCCGGGCAGAAAGCGGCGGGGTCTTGCCCTGGAGGCCCTGGAAATGGTGGGCCTTACGGGATGGGAGAGGCACACCCCGGCCGAGCTTTCCGGCGGGCAGCAGCAGCGGGTCGCCATTGCCCGCGCCATAGTGAGTGACCCCCGGGTCCTGCTTGCCGATGAGCCCACGGGAAACCTGGACTCGGCCAGGAGCAGGGAGATCATGGAACTGCTCACCGACTTTAACAGGGAACAGGGCCTTACCATAGTCATGGTGACCCATGACCTGGAGATGGCCAGATATGCCGGAAACCAGATACACTTTCGTGACGGTTTGATAGAGACTGACACGATATAACGGAGAGTATCATTTTATAAATATAAAAAGGAGTGGACGCTTGGGAGTCAGAAATGGCTGGCGTTGGGCCCAAGGCGCAAGGCGTAAGGAAAAAGACAGAAAAGCAAGACCTTAAGCCCTGCGCCCTGTACCTTGTGCCATTTTGCTTCGTTGCCCAAGTCCCCACTTTATCAAACACACTGTCAAGACACTCAAGTGTTATAAGAAGGAAAAACACATGCTATTGGAATCGGTCCTTCTTGCCCAGCGTGAGATACGACGCAACGTGCTGCGGTCATCCCTGACCGTCCTGGGCATCATCATAGGCGTAGCCGCTGTAATCACCATGGTCACCCTGGGCCAGGGAGCCACCAGGCAGGTGACCTCGGACATCTCAAAACTGGGGAGTAACCTCCTTATGATCCATCCCGGCCAGGGTTTTCACGGCCCCGGAGGGGCCCGCACGAGCTCAACCCCCTTTAACGCGGCAGATGTCAAGGCCATTGAAAGGGAAATCCCCGGCCTGAACGCGGTTGCCCCAGTCTCAAACAGCCCGTCCCAGGCCATATACGGGAACAGGAACTGGTCAACTGCGGTCATGGGCAGCTCCAGCGCTTTTCTGGAGGTCAGGAACTGGTCCCTGGATTCCGGCCGGGTCTTTATGGAAAACGAGGCGAGGGCGGGCAAGGCGGTCTGTATCCTGGGCAGCACAGTGAAAAAAGAGCTCTTTGGATCGCAGGATCCCCTCGGCTCCACAATACGGCTGGGAAAGATCTCCTTCAAGGTTATCGGCGTGCTTGCGAGCAAGGGTCAGTCCGGGTTCGGCACGGACCAGGACGACTTTGTGTTCATACCCCTCCGGGCCTTCCAGCGCCGTATCGCCGGAAACGCAGATGTCGGCAGCATCTATGTGTCGGCAAAGGACGGCGTCTCTACTGAAAAGGTCAAGTCCGACATCGAGAGGCTCATGCGTGAACGCCGCCACATCTCGGCCGGAGAGGATGACGACTTTCATGTCCGGGATATGCAGGAAATCGTCAGCACCCTGACAGGTACCACCAGGGTGCTCACGGCCCTCTTGAGCGCCGTGGCCGCGGTCAGTCTCCTGGTGGGCGGGATCGGGATAATGAACATCATGCTGGTATCCGTGACTGAGAGGACCAGGGAAATCGGAACCAGGCTTGCAATCGGCGCCATGGAGCGAGAGGTCCTGATGCAGTTTCTTGTTGAGGCCGTGGTCCTGTCCTCCTTTGGAGGAATTATCGGGGTCATCATGGGCCTCGCCGTCGCCTCCGTGGGCGCCGCCTTTTTATCCGTCCCCTTTATATTGAACCCTGTAATCGTCATTATTGCCTTTGCCTTTTCCGCGGCCGTGGGTGTCCTCTTCGGATATTTCCCGGCGCGCAAGGCGGCCCGTCTTGACCCTATTGAGGCATTGAGACACGAGTGAAGATCCTGGCCCATAGGACCTGGCTTTGAATCAGCGCCCCATAGAGCCGCTTCTGTCGAAAACAACCTTGAGCCACTGCGGAGGTCGGGTTCTTTTTTTCAGGCCCTATCTCAAAAAGAATTCCACCAGACTCCACCGTTCCCGCAGATGGGAGGGTTCACGCCACAAAACAACCGGCAGAATGTCCCTTTCAGATGAAATGACCTATCCTATTGAACCCTTCCATCTGTGGGAACCGCCACAGTGGCCCATAGATAGGGCCTGAAAAAAAGGACCTGACCGGAGCCAGTCCTCGTCCGACGCCATAGGCTAGCCTCCTTCGCCATAGTAGGTTAGGCTACGGCGGCTGAATGGCCGACGGTGTCCGCAGTAGCACTGCTACGGAGGATGGACAATGACTCCTATGGCATAGCCTCTGTTTCTTACCAGACCCTTAGAACCGGGTTTCCTACAATGAAATGATTTAAACCGCATCAGACTTGTTCCATGGCACAATTTTTGTATATCATTAATGCACCGGTATCTCTCAAAAAATCCGGCTTCAAGGTGCCGGCGCCTTGCTCTCGCACAAGGGTACATAAAAAAGCAGGGCAGGAAAACCTCAAGGAAAGGAACCAAGGATTTTATGTCCAAAGACAGGGATGAGGAAATCAGGCAGTTAAAAAGGGACTATTTTGAGATGGTGGAGGCCCATCGTGAAGAGAGGGAAGCCCTTTTGACCGTTATCAACACCTTCGGCCTCCTTGCATCAGGCCAGGATGATGTGGTCGAAGACATACAGGCCGTCAAGGGGATGATCGCTCCCGACGGGGATCTGCCCATCGATGAAATCGCACAGGCGGTTCGAAGGATAAAGGCCCGGATAATAGCCAGGGAGGAGGGAGCGGAATCCGGGAACGAAGAGTTGGACCGGCTGCGGGACCTGGAAGGAAGGGTCATTGAGGCCTGCAGGGTATTAAAGAGGATAATGGCGGCCATATTAGAGGATTTTTACCCCATGACCGAGGAGATGGAGGCCTCGGCCAAAGAGATCGTGATCGACTGCATGGGCGATATCGGGGGTATTGAACTCAAGAAACCCTCAGAGGATCTACTTGATTTCATTCAGAAAATCAAACTCAAGATCTCGGAGGACTTCAAAGATATCAACAACTTCTTTTTCACGCTTCTTGAACAGGCCAAGGAGCTTGAAAAGGCCATTTCCAGCGAATTTGCCGGGGATAAGCCCCTGAAAGAGGTCGAATATTTTGAGATGAAGATCAACCGTGAGGTGGGATCAATAGCCGATTCCTTTAACGTCTATACGACCATCAGCGAGGTCAAGAAGGTGGTCGTTGAAAAGTTGAAGAATATCAAGGTACTTGTCGCCCTCAGGAAGAAAGAGGAGATAAGGAAGAGCCAGGTAGCCCGGGAGAACGTCAAAAAATTGAAAAAAAGGATCAATGATGTGGAAAAAAAGGCCAAAAACCTGTCACGAAAGGCTGACCGGTTTCAGCAGGTGGCCATGAAAGACGGGCTTACGGGTCTTTTCAGCCGCAATGCCTTCCATTTGAGGGTCAAAGAAGCCATCAATTCATTCAAGGAAAAGGGAGAACCCTTTTCCTTGATCCTTTTTGACGTGGACAAGTTCAAGTCTGTCAACGACACCCTGGGTCATGTGGCCGGAGACAAGGTCCTCAAGAAGGTGGCGGAATGTCTTGAAGAGACCTTCAGAAAAGACGACTTTATCGCAAGGTATGGCGGAGATGAATTTGTGGTGTTGATCGAAGGTTTTACCGAAAAGATGGCCCTTGACAGGATCCCGGTCTTTAATGAAAAACTCGGAAAGATACGTTTTGTCTCCTACAGGGAGGGAGACATAAAGCTGACCGTGAGCGCCGGGACCACGGAGGCGATGGAAGGAGACAATCTTGAAAGCCTCATCGGGAGGGCGGACAAGGCCATGTACGCAATTAAAGAAGAGAAGAGGGCTTGAAAAAAAGGAGACTCCTGTTGTATATTTCGACATTATAGAACCTTCGGAAAAGGGGGAATGAATGGGTAAGGATAACGTAATCTTTTTGGAGGTAATAGAATGGTTTGACGAGACAGGGATGGAGCTGGTCCACAGGATCCCTGAAAAGGGATCAGGGGAGATCAAATTCGGGGCACAGCTCATTGTCAGGGAAAGCCAGGCCGGCGTCCTGTTCTATAAGGGACGGGCCGTTGACGCCTTCGGCCCGGGCCGCCACACCCTCAAGACAGGAAACATCCCCGTATTGACCAAGATCCTTGCCATACCCTGGGCCATGAACAGCCCCCTGCGGGCTGAAGTGTACATGGCCAACATGAAGGTCTTCCCCAACCTGAAATGGGGCACCAGGGACCCCGTGGCCTTTAAGGACTCGGAGCTGGGACTCATACGGCTCCGGGCCCATGGATTGTTCAACATACAAATCCTGCAGCCGGTCCTCTTTATCAACAGCCTTGTGGGGACCATGGGCATGTACACGGCGGGCGAGATTGAGGAGTACCTGAAACGCGTCATTGTGTCCCGCTTCAATGATCACCTGGGGGAAAACCTGGACAGCATACTTAACCTGCCTGGCCAATACGAAGAGCTGTCAACGGGTCTCCAGAAACGGCTCCGGGATGATTTCGCAAGGTTCGGTCTGGGCCTGAATAGACTATATATCACCTCCATAACCCCGCCCCCCGATGTCCAGAAGGCCATTGATGACAAGAGCCGCATCAACGTGATCCAGGACCTTGACAAGCTCGTAAAGATGAAGGCCGCCATGGCCATGGAAAAGGCCGCCGAATCGCCAGGGAATTCGGGTCAGGGCCTGGGAATGGGCCTGGGTTTCATGATGCCGGCCATGTTCGCGGATTCATTTAGGGCAAAGACCGGAGACTCCTCTCCGACCCTCAAAGAGATCACTTGCCCTGACTGCGGAAACCCTATTCCAAGGGAGTCAAGATTCTGCCCCCTCTGCGGCCACCAGCAACTCGTCTTCGGTCAATGCGTGAATTGCGGTAAAAACCTGCCCCCCAATGCCAGGTTCTGCCCCAGATGCGGTCATCCTGCGGATGAAAGGCCATCTCCCCGGACCTGTCCCAAATGCAAGGCCGAGAACATGCCCGGCGCGTCCTTCTGCAACCAGTGCGGGGAAAAACTGGTCTGAAATGGGCTTTTCAGTTGAGCATGAGTGCCCCCAGTGCGGGGCGCCCATTGATATGGAAGAGACAGATCATCTGGTCCAATGCCCCTACTGTGATGTAAAGAGCTACCTCTTCTCTCCCGACTATATGCGTTACATACTGCCCCACAAGACGGCTCAAAGGGATATTATTTACGCCCCCTATCTGCGCTTCAAGGGAAGCGTCTACCACTGCAGGGGCACGACAATCGGTCACCGGATCGTGGACATAACCCAGGCGGGCCTTGAATTAAAGGGAATCCCCGCTTCATTGGGGCTTCGGCCCCAGGCCATGAAGGTCAAGTCCCTGACCCCTGAAACAAGAGGCATGTTTCTGAGGTTTTCCCTTCATGCCGCGGACATTGTGGCAAGGGCCGGGGAAATGCCCTCAGGTGATTCCATGGAAAAGATCCATCACATGGCCTGCATAGGGGAGACCATGAGCCTCATATATCTCCCCCTGTTCCTGGAGGGGAAAACCCTCTTTGACGCAGTGCTGAACAGGCGTCTTGCCGATCTCCCTGAAAGCATTGCGGAAATTGAAAATGCCCTGCCCGGCGCCCCTGAGAATGAGACTGTTTTCATACCCACCCTGTGTCCAAAATGCGGGTGGAACCTGGAGGGGAAGAGGGACAGCGTTGTCCTTGTGTGCAAAAATTGCCTTACGGCCTGGGAGGCCCGGGAAGGGAGGTTCGCTCAGGTAGATCTTTCCATTGGGCCCGGCAGGGTCAAAAACAGCCTCTATCTCCCCTTCTGGAGGTTCACCTCAAGGGTCAAGGGAGTGGAGATAAACTCCTTTGCCGATTTTATCAGGGTCACTAATCAGCCTAAGATACCGGAAAAGGAATGGGAAAAAGAGGACATGGATTTCTGGTGCCCGGCCTTCAAGATCAGGCCCAAGCTCTTTTTGACCCTTTCAAGGCGTCTCACGATCTCCCAGGCACGCCTCCAGTCTGAAGACCTGATCTCCGGCAGGGAGTTCTCTCCCGTTACCCTCCCTCGCTCGGAGGCCGGCCAGGCATTGAAGATCATCCTCGCAGTTTCCACGGTTAACAAGAAGGACATATTTCCTCGTTTGCCCCGGATCGATTTTGTGGTAAAAGATACGACCCTTGTTTTTCTCCCCTTTACGGAAAGGGGTCAGGATGTGATCCAGGAGGATACTGGGGTCAGCGTTAACAGGCGAAGCCTTGAATACGGGCGGAAATTGTGAACGACAAAAAACATCACAAAACCCGGAAAATAACCAAAGAGAGGCTGGAAGGGCTATATGCCCTTTACAACCACAGGGAATTCGTCCATCCAGACCCCCTTGAATTCCTCTACGGCTATCCCGATCCCCTTGAGAGGGAGCTGGTGGGTCTTATCGCCTCGTCCCTGGCCTACGGCAGGGTGGTCCAGATACTGAAGAGCGTGGGCTTCGTGCTCGAGAGGATGGGGCCCTCCCCCCGTGCCTTTCTTATGGAATCCTCCCCCAAAGAGATTATCGCTGTTTTTTCAGGTTTCAGGCACAGGTTCACAACGGGGGAGGATATGGCCGCAATGCTGCTTGGAGCCAGGGATGTGATAGGACGCTACGGCTCCCTCTATGAATGCTTTATGGACTGCTATAACGAGCATGAAGAGACCGTGCTCCCGGCCCTCTCCATGCTTGTCGGTCATTTTGACTGCAACCTCAGGAATCAAAAGAACAGCCTCCTGCCCTCTCCCCACAGGGGCAGCGCCTGCAAGAGGCTGAATCTCTTCCTCAGGTGGATGGTCCGTGAAGACAGGGTCGATCCGGGCGGATGGCCGGGTATCCCGGCATCCAAGCTGGTTGTCCCCATTGACACACACATGCACAGGATCTGTCTCGACCTCAACATGACGAGGCGTAAGCAGGCGGACATGCGCACTGCCATCGAGATAACCCACTCCTTCAGGGAGATGGCCCCTGATGATCCGGTCCGGTACGACTTCGCCCTTACCCGCCTGGGAATAAGGAAAGACGCGGATCTGGAGATGTTTTTGAGGGAGTGTTAATGTTTTATAACATCTCCTAATGAGTCCGCCCTCAGCAGCAATATGCAAAGGAGGATAGCTTGATCGATGATAAGGATTCAAGGGTTCAAGGATTCAGGGTTTCGAGTGAAATGCTTCAAATTTCAAAGAATTGGGAAACACACTTGAACCCTTGGCCCCTCGAATCCTGGACCACTTTCTCTCATTTGATTGAGAGAAAAGCCGTATTTGTTAATAACTCCACCCCTTCTTTAACAACATCCCCTATCAAATCCGACCCCGCCTTTTCAGCCCCGATTATCCTTACAAAAGGTCCCAGAGGGCCCCATTGGTGCACAGACGATCCCCTGAAGAGTGCTATTACGGGCGTACCATGCATGGCGGCAAGGTGGGTGACGCCGCTATCGTGTCCTATATAGAGGCGGGCCCGGCACAGTTGTAATATCAGTTCATCCTTTTCGGGAGAAAATATCACTTCCCCCGTCCCCTCGTTCAGACCATCTCTGAAAATCTTAATCAGATTCTCCTCGGCCGGTCCAAGGAGCAGCGTGATTTTCTCCGGTCTCTCCTGAAATGCCCCCCTTAAGGCCTTTATCAGGTCAAGCCAGAAGCCCGGCGGGAGGTTCTTTTTCATTGATCCTGAACCCGGGTGCATTACAACCCCTCCCTTTTCCGGTGACTGGTATCTTTTCGGGAAAAGGGGCCGTTCAAAGGCCACTTTTATTGCTTGAGCTGCATTAATGGGCAGTCCCGCTGCCTCAAGGCACCTGGCCATGTGGAGGGCGACATGGATTTGCTCTTCGGGAGGCGGCAGGGGAGGGAATATATGCCTCTTTGCGCCGGGGAGAAGGTGTTTCAGGTTTCTCATCACCATCCCCTCGGGATCAGTCAGGAAGGCAGCCGCTATGTCCGCATCAGGAAGGAAAATTCCTCTTTCCATACCTGGCCTCTCCATAAAGAGCCCGTGCAATCCCGAACCCTCAAAGTCCATGCATTGGTTCACGTGGGGTCTGAGGTAGTCGATACCCGGGTGTCTGCCCAGGACTGTTATTTCTGTTGAGTCTTTGAGCCTAACAATGGAGGGCATCAGCATCAGGGTGTCTCCCAGCGCCCCGGCCCTGATGATCATGACTCTCAAGCCGGCACGGACCTCCCTTTATGCTGATGAAATCCGGATATGCGGGCTGATTCAACCCCTTGTGAGGCATCGGGAATTGACATGCTTGGCGCCGAAAAACACCTTGGTAAAATTTTCAGCCAGATCAAAATCATAGGGTCTACAGGAGAAGATGTTAATGTATGCCGCTCCCGTATTTTCCGAGAAATGCCCGGTGATCGAGCTGGTCTCAATGAACTGGAGGAGTGAATAGCCCTTTGTGTGCTCCTGGTTTTCACCGAAATAGGGGGTGAGGGGATCGCCGTAGGCCTTCATGTCTATGACTTCACAGAGCTCGCGCGCAAACCTCCTGATCTCCTTCTCGCTGGAGATGGTCATGGGGTTGCAACCGTAGAGGTCAAGGACGAGTTCCCACCCGAATGTCACCTCGGGCATTGGGACAGGTTCATGCTTTTCGATTTTCTTCATTGGGTAATTCATTGCAAACGCCTTTCCAGGAGCCTGGGGATATTAAAGGCGCCGATGTGTATCCCGGGATTGTAATAAAGTGTTTCACTTGATAGGCGGCTCAACCTCCGGCCCAATTCTTCCTCGGTCAGATCCAGGGGATTGACCCTGTCCGAGCAGAAGACCGTGGAAAAGAGCCCGCCTATGTATGTGGGGACGGTGTAGAGATAAAAGGCAGTGTGGGTGAATATTTCCCTCAATAATTTGAAGGCCTCCACCTGCTCGTCGGCCTGTATATATATAGATCCCGTCTGCCGTACCATTATTCCCCCCGGATTCATTGCCCGGTGTATATCCGAATAGAATTTCTCTGAAAACAGGATGCGGGCAGGGCCGATAGGGTCCGGAGAATCCACGATTACCAGGTCAAATTTTTCTTTTGTTTCTTTGAGATAGGCCGCCCCGTCGGCGATAACCAGCTCCGTGCGGTCGTCTTTAAAGGCACCGTTGCTTATGCCTGGCAGATATTCCCCACAAAGATCAATTACCTGCGGGTCAATCTCCACCAGGGTGCATCTTTCAATGGATGGATGCCTGAGCGCTTCCCGCAGGATGCCCCCGTCCCCCCCTCCGATTATAAGTACCCTCCTGGGATCAGGATGAGAAAGGGCCGGGACGTGCACCATCATCTCATGGTAGATAAACTCGTCCCTCTCCGTTGTCTGGACAATTCCGTCCAGCAGCAGCATTTTGCCGTATTCCTGGGTATCTACCAGCTGCATGTGCTGGAAATCCGTCCTTTGATCATGGAGGATGGCCTTAATTCGATAACGGGTCTCTATGTTCTCCCACCTTTCAACCACCCATTCTGAATCGCCACTCATGGAATAATTCCCCTCTTTATCTCTTGAATATCTATTTTTTTGGGACGGAATTCCTCTTCCAGTACTGGGATTGCAAGGTGGGGATTTAGCGTGCCGCAGACGAAGAGGTCTATGGCGGCATATTCATATTCAGGCCATGTGTGAATGCTTAGATGTGATTCCTGGAGGATTGCTACACCGGAGACACCGCCATTGGGTGAGAAGGCATGGAGGTCGATATTGAGGATGGTCGCCCCGCAAGCGTTTACCGCTTTGATGATGATGTCCCTTATGCGGTTGATATCGGTCAGATAAAGAGACGTCCATAGTTCCACAAGCAGGTGGACCCCTGCGAATTTCAGGCCCCCCTCAGTGCCACAGAACTCCTTGAGTTCTCTCTCTTCTTTTGTAACTGTTTGGGTCTTCATCAAGGCACATAAATGCTCCTGTTATTGGATTTGTAGAATATGGGCGCGAGTCCCTTTCCGGCCTTTCATCCCTTTGATGAAATCAGGCCAGACTAACTGCTTCTTTCGAGTCTGAAACAGCGAATTTAATAAAATAAACCTTAACACAAATCAATAAAAAAACGAATCATGGAATTAGTTTTTGGACTTTTTCGTGAGATCCCCTCCGAAAGATATATTCGGTTTATTATTGATATTGCTGACAATTTCCTTTAGATACTTAACAAAACCATACTTTTGATTTATATTAAATATAATTTAAGCGGTTCACGTTTCCGGGTTCAAGGTTAAAAGGGAGAGAGTAATCCTATGACCGATAACCTGACAGACAGGATTCAGACCCTGGCCCAGTGGATATACGAGTCCCGCTATCCTGTCGTTTTCACTGGCGCGGGCATCAGCACGGAATCGGGCCTGCCGGACTTCAGGGGGCCGGACGGGCTGTGGACAAGGAGGGACAAGGGCCTGCCCCCGAAACCCATGGACAGATCATGGGATTCCGTTGATCCCAACAAGGGTCATCTCGCGATTGCGGAGCTTCAAGACCTTGGTAAACTCAGGTTCCTGATCTCCCAGAATGTGGACAACCTCCACCTCAAATCGGGAATCCGGCCCGAACTCCTGGCCGAACTGCACGGGAATATCACCAAGCTCCGTTGCGTGGGGTGCGGGAAGGCCTTTAATCCCATGACAGAAGAGCCTGGATGCGATTGCGGCAAGGAGCTCGTTTCCAGCGTCGTGGATTTCGGCCAGCCCCTCCCGGAAAAGGACCTTATGCTCTCATTCGCCCACTCGCAAAAATGCGACCTCTTTATAGTGGTCGGATCGAGCCTCGTGGTTACCCCAGCCGCGGACATGCCCAGGGAGGCCCTTCAAGCCGGCGCCAGGCTGGTAATAATTAACCAGGGGGAGACCCCCCTGGACGGCTACGCCCACCTCAGATTCCGGGAAGGGATCGGCGAGGTCCTGCCCAGGGTGGTAAAGCGGTTGAAGAGACTAATGGGTTTGTTTGAATAAAAATTAATAATCAGTTCCCGATAGACGATTTTATAGGATCGAAAAGACTAAAAAAATGGCAATACACGAACTGGCCGGCAAACCGGCCCCGAGATCCATGCTGGTGGATGTCCCTGACCTTGTGTCTTCCTTTTACACGATTGGACCCAGAGGCCCCGTCTCCTTCGGGACCTCCGGACACAGGGGTTCTTCCCTTGAGGGGACCTTTAACGAGGCCCACATCGCGGCGACCGCCCAGGCCATCTGTGAATACAGGCATTCTAAGGCGATAAAGGGACCCCTCTTTCTTGGTTTCGACACCCACGCCCTCTCCCGTCCCGCCTTCAGGACGGCCCTGGAGGTCTTTGCCGCCAATGGAATAGAGACCATTATCCATGAAAGGGACGAATTCACCCCGACCCCCGTGATCTCTTTCCACATACTTGAGCACAATAAGAAAAGGGACAGGGAAACCGCGGACGGCGTCGTCGTGACCCCTTCCCATAACCCGCCCGGGGATGGGGGCTTTAAGTACAATCCGCCCCACGGCGGCCCGGCCGATGTGGACGTGACCAGGTGGATCCAGGAAAGGGCCAATCAGTTGATGGACGCAGATAATGCGGGAGTCAGGCGGATTCCCTATGAGAAGGCCCGGAGCGCGGACACGACCCATGAAAGGGATTTCATCACACCCTTTGTGCTCTCCCTGTCCGAGGTGATAGACATGGAGGCGATCCATAGGGAGGGGATAAGGATCGGGGCGGACCCCATGGGAGGCTCTGGACTGCATTTCTGGGGGCCGATCGCCGAAAAATACGGCCTGGACCTGGAGGTCGTTAATGATCAGGTCGATCCCACATTCGCCTTTATGACGGTCGATTATGACGGCCGTATCCGGATGGACTGTTCATCCCCCTATGCCATGGCACGCCTGATCGCCATGGCGGAGAGGTTTGATATCGCCTGGGGCAACGACACCGACTTCGACAGGCACGGGATCGTCTGCCCTGACGGGCTCATGAATCCCAACCACTACCTCTCCGTCGCCATCTGGTATCTCCTTCAAAACAGGCCCTCCTGGAGAAAGGACCTCCTTGTCGGCAAGACACTGGTGAGCAGCAGCATGATTGACAGGATCGTCGTGGACCTGAAAAGGAGGCTCTATGAGGTGCCTGTGGGATTCAAGTGGTTTGTCGAGGGTCTTCTGGATGGGACGGTCGCCTTTGGGGGTGAAGAGAGCGCCGGGGCCTCATTCCTGCGCATGGACGGCAGCGCCTGGACAACGGACAAGGACGGCTTCGTCATGACCCTTCTGGCCGCAGAGATACTGGCAAAGACCGGCATGACGCCCTCCATGATATATAAGGAGACCCTGATGCCCCGGCACGGTGACCCCTATTACCGGAGGGTGGACAGGCCGGTTTCAGACAGGGAAAAGGATATATTGAGTTCAATTGACCCTGATTCCCTGATGAACTCCTCCCTGGCAGGCCTCCCAATCACCTCCGTCATGACCCATGCCCCGGGAAATAACGAACCCATCGGAGGTGTCAAGGTCCTGCTCAGCGATGAATCCTGGTTCGCGATAAGGCCATCGGGTACAGAGCCTAAGATGAAGGTCTATGTGGAGAGCTTCGGGGGAGAAGAGTTGTGGAATCGTATTTACGAGGAGGCCCTTTCCTTTATATTCGGTTAGGTAAAAACTCAAATATTTGACAAACAGCAGTAACTTGCATTATATTTAAAATACTGTCCTCTGGATGTGGAAATGAATGTTTCTTGCATCCTGGAGAATAGTGATTATTTTTTTTGTCTATATTTGTGCAAAATATCACAAATTAACCTCCTCCAACAGAGAGGAGAAAAACGCTGAATAAAGGAGTTGAGTATGCCCGAAGAAGATTGCCTGGTTAAGTTCACAGGCGCCACACAATATGTCCTGGACGAGGAGCTGGCCAAGATTGTCAATATCTCCATGGCCCTTGAGATGCCACTTCTGCTCAAAGGCGAGCCCGGAACGGGAAAGACTATGCTTGCCCATGCCATTTCCGAGGCCCTCAGCATGAGACTCATTGTACTTAACGTAAAGTCGAGCATGAAGCTCGTGGACGCCCTCTACCAGTACGACACCCTTACGCGTCTAAACGACAGCCGGTTCGGAGACTCCAAGAGGGACGTGAGCAATATCGAAGAATATATCAAGATGGGCAAGATTGGGCAGTCCTTTGTCTCGGAAGAGAGGGTTGTCCTCCTGATCGACGAGATAGACAAGGCTGACACGGATTTCCAGGACGACATGCTCGATGTCCTGGACCAGATGGAGTTCGATATTATTGAAATTGATAAGACCATAAAGGCAAAGAACAGGCCCGTCATTGTCATCACCTCCAATGCTAAAAAGGACCTTTCAGACCCCTTTTTAGGGCGATGTAACTTCCATCACATAGCCTTCCCGGAGCCCGACATGATGGAAAAGATCGTTCAGGTCCATTTTCCGGATATAAGCAGGGACCTGCTTGACGGCGCTATTTCCACCTTTTACCGTCTGAGGGATTTCAAGGGAATAGAAAAGAAGCCCGCTACCAGGGAGCTTATCAACTGGATAAGGGCCCTGAAGGCGGACCCCGACTTCCGGATAAAGAACCTCGTAAAGGGTGACGCCCCCTATCTGGGGGTCCTTTTTAAAAAGAGCCCCGACTATGCCGTCGCCATGAACAACGTGGCGCGGTACAGGAGATAAAACAAAGGCAAAGGGCTCAAGGCGCAGGGCGCAGGGCGTAAGGCAAAACCATTTTTATGTAGTCATTTATCTTTTGACTTTTGCCTTGAGCCTTGGATCTTATGCTTCGTGCCAGTTTAAAAAATGCTGTTAATTCAAATAAAAAAAAGGCACAAGGCGCAGGGCATAGGGCGCAAGGCGCAAGGCCTTGAGCCTTGGACCTTATGCCTTATGCCACTTTAAAAAATGCTGTTAATTCAAATAAACCCTAAGGGTTATTGAGAGCTTATATGCTGGAGTTACCTCCCCCATGTTCGTAACTTTCTTCTATACATTGAAAAAAGTGGGCATCCCCGTATCTCCCACCTCATTTCTGAGGCTTCAAAAGGCCCTCAGCATGGGACTCATCAATTCCATTGACGATTTCTACACCGCGGCCCGCTCGATCCTCGTCAAGAGCGAGAGATATTTTGACCTCTATGATCAGGTCTTCGCCCACCACTTTGAGGGGGCCGAGCTCGAAGACCCGGACGAAGTAATACTCTCGGACATTGCCCGCGCCATGCTGGAGGAATGGCTTAGGTCTCCCAGGGAGTTGGCCGAGGCCCTGGGAGTCGATGAATCGGAGCTCTCCAAGCTGAGCCCAGAGGAACTGATCCAGTACTTTCTCGACAGGTTGAAGGAGCAGACAGAGGCCCATCATGGGGGCAGCAAGTGGATCGGCACGGGTGGGACCTCTCCTGTAGGGCATTCGGGATACCACCCGGGGGGGATGAGGGTCGGGGGTGTGTCGAGGAACAAGTCCGCGGTCAAGGTCGCAATGGACAGGAGGTACAGGGACTACTCCCAGGAGGGGCCCCTCACACAGGCCCAGATGGGTGAGGCCCTCAAGAGGCTCCGAAACATGGTCCCGGTCGGGGCCAAGGACCAGATTAATATTGATGAGACCATCTACCAGACTATGAAAAACGCCGGTGAGATAGAGATCGTATTTGACCGGAGCCTCAGGGACAGGTTAAAGATCATCCTTGCCATTGACAACGGCGGCTGGTCCATGGAGCCCTATATAGATATGGTGCAGACGCTCTTCAACTATGCGAGGTCCCAGTTCAAGGACCTCAAGACCTTGTTCTTTCACAACACCATCTATGACAATCTCTGGGAAGACCCGCCAAGAATACGCAAGCCCTTCCCAGTCAATGAATTGGTGCGCCTCGATCCTGAGACCCGTTTCATCATCGTAGGAGACGCGAGCATGGCCCCCTACGAGCTTATGGCGACGGACGGCTCCATCCATCTGGAGGAGAGGTCGGGTATGCCGAGCTACAGGAGGCTCCAGTTCATTTCCGAGACCTTCCCCCATTCAATCTGGCTCAACCCGAAGATGGAGTATGAGTGGTCCTTCACACGCACCATAACCGCCATCAGGGAGATATTTCCCATGTTCGAGCTCACCCTTGACGGGCTTGAGCAGGCTGTGACCCATATGATGAGTAAGAATTAGCCTTAGAGCCCCTTGTAAAACTCGAAAAATGCCGTCACTCCGGCGGAAGCCGGAGTCTAGAACTCCGTGAATTCACCGGATTCCTGCTTTCGCAGGAATGACAAAAAAAGGCAATTATAGCAATTTTGCAAGAGGCTTCTTATATTCCTTTTTTTTAATCTTTGGTGATCTTATAATCGGCTGAATCCAGTTGCCAGATCTTCAAGCCTCTCCTGATCGAGTATCCTGATCCGCGAGCCGTCAGACTCAATGAGGCCCTGGCCCGTCATCTTGGCGAGTATCCTGGATAGCGTCTCAGGCACCGTGCCCAGGAGGCTCGCAAGCTGGCCCTTGGTAATGGCCAACTCCAGATCCTGTGATCCTTTCCCCTGTTCGCTCAAATAGAGGATGTAGGCGGCAAGCCTGCCCGGTACCTCCTTGAGGGAAAGGTCGTCTATCATCAGGGTAAACCTGCGCAGCCGCCTGGACAGGACCGCTAACATGTTCATGGCGATTGACGGGTTTTTCTCGATAAGGGCTATCAGGGAATCCCTGGGGAAAAAGGATATCCGGCTCTCCTCCATTGCCTCAGCGTTTGCCGGAAAGCTCTGCCCGGCAAAGACCGGCACTTCTCCGAAGAGCTCGCCCGGGCCCAGGATATGGAGGATCTGCTCCCTTCCCTCGGGTGATAGTTTGAAGACCTTGACTCGGCCTGACAGGACCACGTAGAATCCCGTGCCCTCATCCCCTTCGGAAAAAATCGTCCGGCCCCGACCGTAGGTGCTTTCCACCACTATAATCGCGAGCTCCCTGATTTGATCTTCGGGGAGACCCTTGAAAAGAGGTATTGAGGATATCTGTATAGATAGATCCATGGTAAGTAATCTATTAAAGATGTTCACCCGTGGCCCCTTCTCAAGGGGATATGAATCAAAGGCTAATGGCGCAGGGCGCAGGGCGCAAGGGGGTAAACCCAGACATTTTTCTCCTGAACTTGTACTATGCCTTGCGCCTTGTGCCTTAAGCCTTGAGCCCAACTTATAAGGTCATGACCTCGCATGGTTGTGAGAACCGATTCATGGAGAATAAAGCCATTCATGCACTCTTGAAACGTTATCCGTTTATCAATCTTACAAGCGTGTAATCGGGAAAGTAATCGATAATATTGAGGCAGCCATAGTCCTGCTGGAGGTGAAACATCTTTGAAAGGTCAAGCCCAAGGGCGTCACAGAGGATGATCCGGTTAACGGCCCCATGGGCCACGATAAGGATATCCTTCCCCTCCTGTTCCTTGAGAATTCTTCTTAAACTCGGCAATATCCTCTTTGAGAGGTCGTACATGCTCTCCCCCTCTCCTGGGGCCCGGAAATTCACTATGTCTTTTTCCCGTTTCTCCAGATAACCCGGGTATTTCATGCGAATCTCAGACAGGCTCATCCCTTCCCAATCACCAAAATTGATCTCACGGAGCTCGGAAAGGATATTGTGACTCACATCATGATTCCGGGCTATGATACGCGCCCCGATCTCGGCCCTCTTCAGATCGCTCGAATAGATGACCCCGATATCGACAAGTTGCAATCGCTCGGCCAGGTGTTCCATCTGGATCCTGCCCACCTCGGTAATGTCCACGTCCGTGTGGCCGTTGGCATGGAATCCGTCGTGGTCGACAACCTGCCCGTGCCTGACAAGATACAATCTGTTAAGTCTTTCCATGGGTGTGGATATTAGAGTCTTATATTATCTATGTCAATAAATTTGGACTTTCCGGTGCCCAGGGTTGAACCAAAATCCATGGTCCTTACCTATGATATATGAATTGAATGATGGATTTTGGACTTTATATATGAAAGCTAATATTGTATAAGGACGCCGGGGTTATCATGGAAAAAAAAGAATGCTTCGGTATCCTGGATAGGGTCTTTCCCGTCGGCGACAAGGGGTTGAGAGAGGTCACTCCCGGGTGCTTTCAATGCACTCTAAGGGTTTCCTGTCTCAAAGAGGCCCTGACCACCAGGGAGGGAATTGAGATGAGAACGGAGATGCTCGACCGGTCCCCGGTGAGCGGGATTTTTGGAAGGATCAGGAGATGGTCCGAGAGAAAGGAACTCAGCCGCCTGGCCGAACTGGATAAGAAAAAGAGAAAATGATTATTAAACCAACATGCCCCTTTTGCAACTTTTCAAGGGAGGTGGGCTCGGAGAAAATCCCTTCAGGCGTCAGCTACGTTACCTGCCCGCGTTGCAATCAGAGGTTTGAATATAAAGACCCGGGACCAGAATTTTCCTTCGGTCATTGGAAAAAAGACTCGGAAAAGGAAGGGCCGGCCATTGCAACACCATGGGAAAGGAGGGACGAGCTGGGAATTTTAAGGGCTGTCTCCCAGACCTTTAAATCCGTCCTTTTTTCGCCGGTTAACTTTTTCAAAGGCATGCCCCAGGGCGAGGGAATCGGCGAGCCCTTCGCCTTCGGCCTCCTTACCGGCTCCCTGGGGACCATGTTCGGCCTCTTCTGGCAGTTTCTACTGGTGCCTGACAGGGTTCTCTCCTTGAGCAGCACCCTGTCAGACAGGTTTGAGATGAATCTCCTGTTTTTAGTCATTCTGGTGGTATCTCCTGTCTTTATTATACTGAACATGTTTATTACAGGGGGACTGATCCACCTGTGTCTCCTTATTGTAAGGGGAGGCAGGAGCGGATTTGAAGGGACTTTCAGGGTGATCGCCTTTTCCCAGGCGACCCAGATTCTAAGCCTTGTGCCCTTTATAGGGAGCCTGACAAGTCTGATATGGCGTTTTATCATCATTGTCATCGGTCTCAGGGAGACACACAGGATCTCCTATTTGAGGGTCTTTGCGGCCTTCCTGTTTCCGGTGGGGCTGCTCCTTCTTCTGAGCGCCGGCCTGTTGCTTTCTCTATTAATGTATGTTTAGTCTCTTGAAGAAGTTTTTGTGTTCAAAATGGTCACAAAAAAAGAAACTTAGAGATAGTATCGTGTACCGGGAATAACTTGGAAACATATATGCCAAGGTAGGCAATGTTATCTCTTCAAGGTGATATAATAAAAGCAGGCGCAAGGCGTAAGGCACAAGGCTAAAGGTTCCCTAAAAATAAAGTCTAAGGATTTTATTCCCTGCGCCCTACGCCTTTAGCCCTTAGCCTTCGGCTGATATCACCTTGAAGAGATAACATTGCCGGACTATTTGCTTTTAAGCAGAGCCTAATGAATCCGATCCGGTCCATGGCTTGAATTTAACAGTGAATAAAAAAACCATAACAGGGATAACAGCATATTGCCCGGTAAGATAGACTATAATAAGGTCCTGAATCCTTCCCAGCTCGAGGCGGTCATGACGCTGGACGGCCCCGTACTTGTAATCGCCGGGGCCGGAAGCGGAAAGACCCGCACCCTGGTTTACAGGGTGGCCAGGCTGGTCGAGACAGGCGTGCCCCCTGAAAACATACTCCTCCTGACCTTTACCAGGAAGGCCGCCGGTGAGATGCTCGAAAGGGCCGCAGGGCTGGCCGACGAGAACTGCAGGCGAGTCTCGGGCGGGACATTTCACTCATTAGCCCATCGGGTCCTGAGGAATCACGCCCCCCTCCTGGGATTTGAAAACACCTTTACCATCCTGGACAGGCCGGACATGGAAGAGGTCATACAGGCCCTTGTCAGGGAGATCCAAATTGACAAGGGCACCATAAGGTTTCCGAAGCGTGGCACCATTGCCTCAATTTTAAGCAAGGCCGTCAATCTCCAGGAATCCATAGAGTCTCTCATGAGAGAGGAATACACCCAGTTCCTGGAATATATCCCCAAGATAAACAGGATCGGGCAGATGTACGGTGAATATAAAAAGAGGAACCAGCTCATGGATTACGACGACCTGCTCATCCTCTTCAGGCAGCTCCTCGCGGATAACGATGAAATCCGCGAAGAACTGGGCCGGAGATACCGCTTCATCATGGTGGACGAGTATCAGGACACCAACGGCATCCAGGCCGACATAGTAAAGTGGCTTTCCCTGGATCACCGGAACATCATGGTCGTGGGGGACGACTCCCAGTCAGTGTATTCCTTTCGCGGGGCCAATTACAGGAATATGTTTGATTTCCCCACGCTGTTTCCTGATGTGAAGGTCATTAAGTTAGAGCAGAATTACCGGTCAACCCAGCCCATACTCAACCTCACAAACGCCATAATGGATCAGGCCCTTGAAAAATACACCAAGTGCCTCTTTACCAGGAGAAAGGGAGGCGAAAAGCCAAAGGTCGTGGATGTCAGGACCGATCCGGAACAGGCCCTTTTCATAAGCCGGTCCGTGCGAGAATGCCTGGACCAGGGCCTTTCCCTTAATGACATGGCTGTCCTGTTCAGGGCCGCCCACCACTCCTTTGAGCTGGAGCTGGAGCTGACACGGCAGGAGATACCCTTCGTCAAATACGGTGGATTCAAATTCATGGAATCGGCCCATATTAAGGACCTCCTGGCCCATCTGAGGGTCATTGTAAACAGGAATGACAACATAAGCTGGGGACGCATCTTGCGGCTCCTGAAAAACATCGGACAGAGAAAAAGCCAGTCCATTATAGACTGGATAGGGAAAGAAGGTCCCGAGCTATGGCGGGTCAATGAATGGCCCGGCGCCGGCAGGGCTGACGAGGGGCTGAAATCCCTCTCAGGGCTCCTTAAAGACCTGTCGTCCCCTGATATCAGGCCTGACAAGGCCGTGGAGCTGGTCAACAAGTACTACGACCCTATCCTGAAGGAGCAATTCGACAACTTTCCCAAGAGACAGAAGGACCTTGAGCAGATGGTCCCCATGGCGGGCCGCTACAAGAAATTGCGGGCCTTTCTGGATGACCTGGCCCTCGATCCCCCCACCAGCAACTCCGACATGGAGCCTGTCCACAGGGATGAATTCCTTACACTGTCAACGGTGCATTCCGCAAAGGGCCTCGAGTGGTCCGTGGTGTTTATTATCTGGGTGATGGAAGGGTATTTCCCGTCCGCCAGGGCCTATTCCAGCATGGCCGGTATCGAGGAGGAGCGCCGCCTCATGTATGTCGCAGCCACAAGGGCGAAGGACCGGCTCATAATGTGCTATCCCGGCCAGGAGGAGCCTCCCGTCTGGCAAAGGGCAGAAATGGGGTCCGGCAACGGCCTCTCCTCTTTCATCCAGGCCATTACGGGCGATGTGATGGAGTTCGGGTCTCCCGGTTATTCAAGGAAAAAGACAAAAATTATATGGCAGGCCCCGGAGATCAGGACCCCTGAAGAAAAGGCGCCGGCGCCTGACCAGCTCCGCCCCGGTGACAGGGTGAGACACCCGGCCTTCGGCAGGGGGGTAATCTCCAGATTCCAGGGCAGTTCAAAGGTTGAGGTCCTGTTCAGGGATGTGGGGCGAAAACTGCTGCACCTCGATCATACCACGTTGGAAAAGGTGTGAGAATTCATTGCCTTATGGAAAAAAATAGACCGTCCTATAAAAAAGCTCTTCAATACCTCTACGGCCTCCAGAAATACGGCATTAAATTCGGCCTGTCCAAGACTTCCAATCTCCTTAAGGCCCTGGGCAATCCCCATCGCGGCCGGAAATACATCCACATAGCCGGGAGCAACGGCAAGGGCTCGGTAGGGGCCATGCTGGAGTCCATCCTCATGAGATCGGGGTTAAGGGTGGGATTTTATTCATCCCCCCACCTGGTTCGCTTCACGGAGCGATTCAGGATCAACGGCCAGGAGATATCTTCACGGGAGGCGGCGGAGCTGACAGGAAAACTGAGGGCCATCATAGATCCCCGGCACCCGCCCACATTTTTTGAGGTGACCACTGCCATGGCCCTTGAATATTTCGCAAGAAAAGAGACCGATGTCTCAATCATGGAGGTCGGCATGGGAGGGAGGCTTGACGCCACAAATGTGATCAGGCCCCTTGTCTCTGTCATCACCAACATATCCCTTGAACATCAATTCTTTTTGGGGTCGCGCCTTGGGGAAATCGCCGGGGAAAAGGGAGGGATCATCAAAAGGGGCGTGGATGTGGTCACGGCCGTGACCCAGCCCCCCGTGATTTGTGTCCTTGAGGCCATTTGCGCCCGGAAAAAGGCCTCTCTTCTTCGACTGGGAAGGGACTTCAGTTATCGAAGCACGGGGTCCGGGTTGAATTATTATGGATTGAATCGCACACTAAAGGGTGTGCGATTCAATCTCGCCGGGAGTTTTCAAGGCCGAAACGCGACCCTGGCCCTTGCCGCGATCGAGATCCTGGAGAAGAAAGGATTCAAGATCTCTACGGATGACATCCTGGAAGGGATGAAGAATACCCAGTGGCCCGGAAGGATGCATGTTATCTCAAGGGAACCCCTTATTGTGCTTGACGGGGCACACAATCCCGGCGCCATAGGGGAGCTTGTCAAGGCCGTAAAAAAGGCCTTTTCCTATAATCACCTGATCCTTGTCCTGGGGGTAATGGCGGATAAGGATATCACTAAAATAATCAACAAAATAGCGCCAATCGCCGACTACGTCGTCTGCACGGCCCCTGATTATTACAGGTCCGCGGATCCCGAGGATCTGATGGCGATTGTGAGCCGTCAGGGGCGACAGGGTGAGGTCGTCCCCAGGATATCAAAGGCCATTGACATGGCAAGGGAGATGGCCCGGCCAGGGGACATGATCCTGATCACAGGGTCTCTGTTTACCGTGGGTGAAGCCCTCTCTTGTCTGGATCCAGTAAAATACAGGCCGGATGTGGTTACTCAATAATGAAAGGAGACAAGCCATTACCGGGAGAGAGATAATAAAAAATGTTCTGACCTGCCTGATTGTCCTGGCAACATGCGTCTTTAACTTTCACCTGACCCTTGCAGGGGATGTAATGTCAAAGGCATCTTCAGTGACAGGGGAAGAAAGTCCGTGGAGCATCACGGCCGACAGCCTCCTGTTCAACGAAGAGGAGGACCTCTATATCGCAAAGGGGAAAGTCTTCATCACAAATGGGCAACAGACGCTATCCGCCGGGGAGGCCGTTTATAACAGAAACACGGGTATCGTGGAGTTGTCCGGCAATGTCTGCTTTCAATCAGGCGAAGATCTCCTCACAGGAGATAGAGGGGTCTTTAATCTCAATGACCGGACAGGCACAATCACCCAGGGCAGGCTGTTTTTAGGCCGGAATAACTACCATATCAGCGGTGATGAAATGGAAAAGATCGGGGATGACACATACCTTGTAAGGAATTTCCTTCTCACCACCTGCGACGGCCCTAATCCCGCCTGGAGTATCACCGGCTCCGAGGTAAGGGTAACAATGGAGGGCTACGGCAAGGTCAGAAACGCGGTCTTCAGGGTTCGTCAAATACCACTTCTATACGCGCCCTATCTCATCTTTCCCGCCAAGACGGATCGGCAGACGGGCCTGCTGCCTCCCAGGCTTGGCTTTTCGGGCAGAAACGGTATGGACCTGGAACTGCCCTTTTTCTGGGCCATGTCCGAGGAGACTGACGCCACCTTTTACGAGCGTTTCATGTCACGGCGGGGCCTGATGCAGGGCCTCGAGTTCCGCTATGTGTCGGAGGACGATTCAAGGGGCACCTATCTCTTTGACATCCTTTCAGACAGGATCGAAGAAAAGGATCTCAATAACCCTGACCAGGCCGAACTGAGCCCCTTTTCCAGGACCAACAAGACCCGCTACTGGCTGAGGAGCAGGACTGAACAGCAGATGCCCTACGAAATCAGGGCGCGCCTCGATACGGATGTGGTAAGCGACCAGGATTACCTGAGGGAGTTCCAGGGCGGCCTTTTCGGGATTGAGGCAAGACCCAATCTTGCCGAGGAATCGGGCAGGCCCCTTGAGGAGATCACCTCTCCCCTCCGGAGATCCGCCCTTAGGCTCAGCCGTGACAGGCAGGAATACAGCCTCCAGGCCGTGTCATCCTATTACCAGAGGCCTGAAGGCCCCGCAAACGACGTGACCCCACAGCCCCTTGCAGGGGCTGATTTCGCGCTCCTGCCGCGGCCCCTGCCCAAGCTCCCCCTGGCCTTCTCCCTGGACACGGACTATGACTATATCTGGCGCGACTTCGGCCAGAAGGGGCACAGATTCTCCATTTCCCCTGAGTTGACATACCCCCTCTGGTTAGGCCCTTATCTCGAATTCGAGCCATCCGTAAGCTTTACCAGGGACATGCAATGGCTTGACGACAACCCTGATAACATTGATATCCAGTCAAGGGATGCCTACCAGTTCCAGACCAGGTTTTCAACGAGCGCAGAAAGGATCTATGGGTTTGAGTGGGACCAGGTAAAGAAATTGAAACATAAAATCGTGCCCTCCCTCACTTACAGGTACCGTGTGCACAAGGACGAGAACCTCTACAAGCCATGGTTTGAACCCATCGATGCAGAGGGCAAGGTCAACCTGGTTACACTCTCCATCGAGAATTTCGTCGATGTGAGAAAGGAAGATAAAAAGGGAAACATTGACTACGCCCAGTGGGGTACGCTGAGCCTCAGCCAGGGATATGATATCGATGAGGCAGGCCGGGACTATGAGCCCTGGCGAAAGAAGGAGCCCTTTGAGCCCCTGGTTGGGATACTGACATTCATGCCCTTTCCTTCCCTGGATCTCGACGCAGAGGTCCACTGGGACCACTACAGGGAGGCCGTTTTATTTTCCGACTTTTCTCTCGAGCTCCGGATTGACAGGTCCGGGGGAAGAAAAGACAGTTATCAGATCGATTACACCTATTTTAAGGACGGCAGCAAGGGATTTAACTACAATCTCAACGTAAACCTGATCTATGGTTTCTCCGCGGGCAGTTCCCTCAGCAGGGACGTGGAATTAGGGCAGGATATTGAGAGGAGCTATTGGCTGGGATACACGAGCCAGTGCTGGGCAATCAAGCTCATACTGGAGAAGTCCGATGAGGAATCAACCATAATGGTCCACTTCAACCTCCTGGGCCTCGGGGACTTGAGGGGAAGCTAAGCCCGCAGATTTTTCTCTACGAAGTTCAATTAAAGATCCTGGCCCTTAGGATGCGGCTTTGCTTTAACCTCAAAGGGGTTTTAAAGGTAAGGCAGGTATGAATAGAAAGGCTCAAGGCGTAAGGCTCAAGGCCCATGGTTAAATTCAAAGGCATTGTTTTACTGTTTTTCCTTGCGCCCTACGCCCTGGACCTTTCGCCTTAAACAGATATCTCCTTGAAAAGGAATATCATACCGGATACCCATCTTCAGGCGTAACCAGAT
>CAZGIZ010000021.1:0-40178 GCA_964526655.1 uncultured Desulfobacteraceae bacterium
TTGTCGCCGGGAGTCATAAAGAATAGTCCTTAAACTGAATCCTATTAAATTTATTGACGCTATCTGAGTATCAGTACCGAGGATTCACTGCCTTTGATCAATTTGTTTACCTTGCCCCTGGGAAGCGCTTTCTCAAGTATGGACTTTTTACCCATCCATAAGGCCATAAGTCCCCAGCGGGCCTCCCGTGCGATAAAAGAATCCAGAGAAGAGATCTCTACCAGTTCGATCCATGGTTCAATGTTTCTGGCAAGATAGTACCTCAGTATATTGTCCAGCTTCTTTTCAAGGTCCGTCTTAAGACCTTCGCTCTCCGTGAGACCGACGATCGTTAGTCCTGCCCCATGGAGGGTTACCATTTGATTTATCATTTCAAGGGACTGCTGGCTGATCCTGTCGTGATCCAGGCAGCAGACTATTCTTCGGACCTTTTCCTCATTTTTAACAACAAGCACGGAGCAGGAGGCATCATTCGCCACTTTCCTGGGGACACTAACAGCATTTTCCCAGGCACATCCCTTTGTATTGTCGCAGCCCAATATTATGAGATCGCTTTCCTCTTCATTGGCCTCGGCAAGGATTTCTTTAGCCGCGTTTCCTGTCCTTAAGCGCACCCTCAGATTCTTTTTGGCGCCTTTAGTTACGTCAATCTCTTCCCATATGCCCTTCTTGACTTCGACAAGTTCGTTGCTGAGATCGCGCTTGGCATAGGGGCAATCTTCTTCTTTAAAGTGACTGAGAAAATCTTCCCGGTATGTAAAAAGCGCGCTGGGCAAAGGGCCATCTATTTTCCGAAGTCCCGTTTTAGAATCCCGACCCCTGCCTTTTGAAGCGGTTTTTGACTGTACCCCCACAAGGCTCACATTGGCCCAGGTATTTGCGGCAAGCTTGGCCACCTCTCCTACAACATGGGCGCTATAGGGGTTCCTATCTACTGCGACAAGTATTTTCATGCCGGCCTCCCTATAATAATTAACTAGTGTCCATCCGGAAACAGCCAATTTCTGGATGGAGCTTTCAGCGGTCAGCAATCAGCCGTTAGCCAAGCCTTTGTTTTTTTTAAGTCTTTTGCTGAATGCTGAAAGCTGATAGCGCGAATCCAAAAACGTTAGTTTATGGATGAGCACTAACTACTTCCTGCACAAAAGGATCGCAGTAGGCACCCTGCTCAACAATTCCATCATTCGGCTTTTTTGGGCCAAATTCCGGGGGAGACAGGCCGCCACAAGGCCATAGTCCTCCAGGAACTCACCGAGTTTTTCCGGGGTATCCTGAAGGATCAAGCCCTCTTTTAGATCCCATCCCTTTTCAGTGAGCATTGTTCTTGCCTCCTCAAGTATTTTCTTGGCATCCCTATGACCGGGAATCGATGAGTTCTCCATCCTTTCTCTGAATCCAGATCTCCATGATCGCTGAAATGTAAAATGGATCAGGTCAACTGTGAGCTCCGATTTCCTGAATATTTTCAAAAATGTCGAAATGAGGGGTCTCAAGTCCGTGCTGTCTCTTAATAAAAGGGCGATTCTGTTCAGGTCCACCAGGTTTTTGACCAGGATAATCGGGCAGGGGGCATACCTGTAAAGTCTGGATCGAAGCTTCTTGAAAAAATTCACTGAGTTGAAGGAGTTTAAAAGACCCTCCATAAAGAGATCATAGGATTCCTCTTCAATTTCACGTAACAGTTCATTATCACGCTCGCCTACACGGAATATCTGTGCATCCAACGGTGGGCATGACGGTTGTCCGGCATTGATCAACTGCGAAATCTCTTCCTGGGCCGTATGGAGCAGCCCCCTTTCCCATGTACTGCGTACCCACCCACTCCCCGGTGGATGACCTTCCACTTCCTCTACATGTATAACCCGGAGGTTCATGTCAACAAATTGTTTCAATCTGCAGGAGTATTGAAAGGCGATACTGGAAGCCAGATCCGCATTTAATGAGACAAGCGTCTTTATCATGCCTATTGTCCTCCTATCTTGTCCCTGCCATCAAATTCGATTGCACAGGCACGCCAGGCCGTTGATCTTATGAAAGGCCGGCCTGTTTAATCTTTTTTTCGGCCTTTTTTACCGTCTCCAGGATCTCGCCCAGTTTAAAGGGCTTTGCAAGAAAATCGAAGACACCTTTCTGGAATGATTCTTTTGCTGTGTCCATTGTGGCGAACCCTGTGATAACAATCACCTCTGTTCCCGGGGAGCGCTCCTTCACCTGGGTCAGAAATTGCATCCCGTCAAGCCCTTCCATTTTGAGATCGGTTATGACAATATCAAAATTTTTTTCCATGATGCGGCTCGATGCATCCGAACTTCGAGAAAAGACCTCAATTTCATACCCTGCTTTTTCAAGCGCAGGCCCCAGTCTCTTGAGGACGATCGCCTCATCGTCAAGAATAAGAATAGTTGTTTTTTCTCCATTGCTCATTGTATCTCCCTCCCCAGTCCCTTTGTATTATTATCGGCCCTTGCCAGTCCTTCAAATTCTCTTATAAACTTCACAATCTGCCTGTCGCTGTTCATTTGCACATCAAGTTGCCTCGTAAAGCCAACCAGTTGCCCAAGCAAGGCCATCTTCCGCTCCATTAATTGAGGACCCAATTTTTTGATTCGCCCAATGACCAGGTCTCCGCGTAAATCGACATTAAAATCATTTTGTGACAGGGCCTCGTAGATAAACTTTGCCCTCCTGGACCGCCGTATAGGGTCTGTCACGCCGCCCAAGAAGCGGAAATAGGCATAATTGTCATTGATCTGATTACCGATATAGGCATCGATCATATTGAAATGGTATCCAAGCCGCAGGCTTATGTTTGCATACTCTCCGGATATGACGGCAAGGTTCTGCCCCACATATCTTGGGCTCACCAGGTGGGAAGAGAAAGTCCGGGTGAGGCTCGACATGAAACTCCCAAAATCCACGGACATGGGTTCTCTGCTCCACGACCCCGGCGCGCTCAGTCCCTCTAAAAAGGAACGCATGGGGACAGACTGAATCTGGTCGGTAGTAATGGTTGAAGAATCAATGGTCTCCTTTAGACCCCCGTCAATGTCAATGATTATCAGGTCCAGGGGAATTTCCAATTTTAGTTTTTTTCTCTTGGCCTCGGCATCGGGATGGCGGTCATTATTTATGTCAATCAGTTCTTCCACTGCCTTTTCATGGACAAACCTGGTGATATCGTGATAGGTCCTGCATCCCGAAGGATTAAAATCCTTGTCGTAGGGGTCAACCATGTTAAGGGGGGTAATCTTTTTGAGAACGCGCCGCAGAAGCCTGTATTCATAAGTCTCTTCAAAGGCATCTTCCATAAATCCATAGTAGCAGAGCTCCTTTATCCTGCCCTCATATACGACGTTCTCCTCCGCATCCAGGGTAATCTCCTGTCCGGACTTCAGGATTTCTGTGGCCATTCCCGTGTTCACAATGGTCGGGATCCTGAACTCCCGGGAAATTGTTGCCATATGGCCGGTTGAGGTCCCCACATCCGTGATGATGGCGTTTGCCTTTCGAGCCACCTTTGCAAATCGTGGTGATGTTTCCCTTGCAACCAGGATGGCCCCGTTGGGGAAATTATCCAGGTCACCATCACTCTGAACCATAAAGACCTTCCCCGTGGCTATGCCGTTTTGAACGATTATTCCCCTGCCGGAAAATATGACAGGGTATTTTTCGGTCACTGATGAGATGTCACAAACCACCTGCGACATCTGGGCCTTGATGTTGAGGGGCCTTGCCTGAAGGATGTGGAGTTGATTCTTTTGATCAATGGCCCATTCAATATCCTGGGGGTATTTGTAATATCTTTCAATCATGATGCCGGCCTCGGCAATGTCCCTTATCTGTTCTTCCGTGAGACACATCCTTGTTTGCATCTCTTCGATCACGGGTTGGAATTCACAATCGCCGCGTTCTTTGGCAACAAAACGTTCTGTCTTACGCACGATGTCAAGGCCCTTAACATCGTAGGGGGATTCACGGGAGACCGTAAAGCGGTCCGCATTCGTTTTTCCGGATACGACCGGTACTCCAAGCCCCCAGGTTGCCGAGATCACCATGACTTCACTGGTCGGGTCCAGGGGATCTAAAGAATAAAGGACACCGCTGATCCGGGCATCGACCATGCATTGACAGGCAACAGCCATGGCCACCTCATATACTGAAAAACCCTTCTGCCGTCTGTATTCCATGGCAAAGGGGGAATAGGCGCTTGCAAGTACATCCTTATAACATTGCAAAAGATCCTGCTCGGGCCTATTCAGGAGGCTCAGATACTGGCCCGCAAATGAATGCTCACTGTCTTCTCCCATGGCGCTGCTACGCACAGCCAGAAAAAGACTACGAATACCGGTAATATGCCGCAGGTGTTTGAGGGCCTTTTCAACGGCCCTTTGAAATTGTGGTTCAATTGAACCTGATTTGATCAAGTCCATAATCTCTTTGGATGCCGCTTCAGAGGTCAATTCTGCATCTTCCCAGGCATTCAGGATCCCCTCCACCTTGGCCTGAAAATCATTGTAATCAAAAAAGGACTTAAATGCCCGTGTGGTAATGGCAAAACCTTCCGGCACGGCCAGGCCGAGCCGGTTTTTGATTTCAGCAATATTTGCGTTTTTGCCCCCTACCACATCGGCAAAATCCCGTGAGATAATCTCATAGGGCATCACGTATTCGCTCTGAGGTATTACCAGTCTCCCGGCCAGCTCTTCTTCTATATCAATGTTGATACTCCTGAAAATACCATCCAATGCGGAATATTTTTTTGGCGCTAATGCATTGAAATGATAAATGAGTTCATGGACAAGATTGGTCATCTGCCGGCAGGATGAGTTGATGTATTGCCGGTCGAAGACATAATCCCCTCCTAATTTATCTCCCATATCAGCCATTACTTCTAAAATCCTATTGTTCAACTCAAGGATCCTCTGAAAGGTATGAAACAGGGAGACAAAGGCCACCTTCTTCTGGTGTTTTCCGCGGGCGCCAAAGGTATTTTTGGTCCATGTAAGTAATTTTCCCGCCATGCTTCCCGGCTTTCTCCTTTTCAACTTTAGATTATCTTGAGGGCAAAAGGTGTATTAGTGCGCCCCCTTTTCCCCTTTAAACATGACCCCTGTCAACAACCCCGCGATAACGGCCACCAGGACCGCAAGAATACCATAGAGAGTTCCGTGATTAAAAGCAAGGGAGGCTATCAGGGACGGCATGCCCGCCTGCCTGGCCCTTATTTCTTTTACAGAGTATCCGGCAATACCCCCTTCCTTGACCGCAAAGACTTCTACCTTGTAGACACCCTGAGGCAGACCTGACGGCAACCTCAGGGAGCATGAGAAGGATTTCATGCCTTTATTTTCCTCTTTGTAGCGGATCCTGCCTTCTGCCGCCCCATAGAGCCCGGATTTCTGTTTCAACTTTATAAATTCTTCAAACAATGCCTCCTTATCCTCGTAATCCGATACAATATCCACCTGTTTTTTAATAGCCTCAAGGCCTAAATCCGGGCTTTGCCACGCCTCCTGCACCGAATGAAAAAATGCGTTATCGCCCTTTGACCAATAGAGGAGGAAGACACTGGGGACCTTATGAAATTCGACGGACCCGAGATTCATCCACAGGAAACCCAGTGCCTGTCCCTTTTTCTTGAGCCTGCTGTCTTCGGTATGACCAATCACCCTGATTAACGCCTCGGAATCTTCCGGGATCTCCCCTGAGACAGAGATATCTGTCCCGTCATAGGAAGCGCCCATTAGGATCTGATCAGGCTGTACCGTAATTTTAACAGGCATCGAGGCCTGGATAAATTCCGGGTGACCGGTAAAACACATTAATATGACAAACAAGATTGTAAGTAGTCTTCTTCTCACTTTAATGCCCTCCGATATAGGCCAGCAGGATATGGGGTCTAAGCAGGAGTCCCAGCAGCATCTTTACCATGACAACGAGAACGAGTGAGGCAAGGATGATCTTCAACTGATCTCCTTTTAATCTCTTGCTGATCTTCGCACCAAATTGTGCCCCCAATGTAGAACCTACAAGCAATATAAGGGCCAGCAGGAAATCCACAGTATGGTTTGTTCTGGCCTGCATGATCGTGACATCTATACAGGTAAAAAGGATCTGAAACAGGCTGGTCCCCACTACGACATGCATGGGCATCCTTAACAGGTACACCATTACCGGGACCATGATAAATCCACCCCCCACACCCATGATAGCGGCAAGGATGCCCACAAAGGCACCTAATACCAGGGGCATGATAATCGAGAGTTCTACTCCCGATTTTTCAAAGTGGGTCTGCCAGGGGAGTTTTTTTACAATCATGGCATACCTGGATTCCTTTTTTTGGACGAAATCAACGGCCTTTGCTCCCTTGAGCCCCTGGAGACTTTCCGCGAACATATATATGCCGACAAAGCCTAACATGATTACATAGGTTACCTGTATCAGGAAATCGGCATTTCCCATGTGCCTCAGGACCTTGATGATTTGGACTCCTATTGTGCCTCCGATCACGCCCCCGATGAGTAAAAGGATCCCCATCTTGAAGTCCACGTTGCCCAGACGATAATGGGCCAGGGTCCCGGAGGTGGAGGCGCCAACGATCTGGTTTGAATCAGAGGCTGCGGCCACGGTCGGCGGGATGCCCACCATTATAAGAAGGGGTGTCATCAGGAAACCACCTCCTACACCAAAGATCCCTGAGAGGAAGCCGACAATTCCCCCCATAATAAAGATCAAAAGGACATTAACACTATTTCCCGCTATCGGTAGGTACAGGTGCCACACTGCTATCTTCCTTTCTTTCCGATATTACTGGTTTTTCATTTACCACTTCGATACGGCAATTAATCCTGTGCCGTATCTTGTCTATGAAATATCTGAAATTTTCAGACAAATGACCCCGCTCTGCAGGGAACTCAACCACCAAAAGGGTAATCCTGTTTTCATGAACGAAACTTACGATTTCATTTTCATAGTCGCCATAGACAAGATAATAGTCCACGGCGATACCCTCTGATCTGCCTTCTTCAATAAATGATTCAAGTCTCCTCTTTACCGAGACAGCTATTTCCTCCTCAAAGGGCTGTTTTGTCTCCCTGGCCGGCGGGGAAAATACCAAAAGAAACAGGACCCTTGCCTTTATCCTCTTTGCCAGGTTGAGGGCATGGATGCAGGCATAAAAGTTTGTCCTCATCGGGTCCATCGCCACCAGGATTTTTTCCATGCTGTTCTCCTTGTAAAATTTATCTTAGCAATGGGCATGCCATAAAACTATTTAAGTAATTTCAATATCTTAGGAAATCAAAAGAGAAATAATGGGGCGGAGATTTTCAATTTGAAACAATCTCTCTTATTTTCAGCCTATTTTGAATAAATACGAGGGGTTATACGTGAATGACAGTGTAGTGATGTTTCAAATTGGAACAACAGGGATGGGAAGAACCGGTGGAGGCTCACTCGTCTTTTAGGAGATTATATCTCTTCATTTTTCTCCACAAAGTTGTTCTTGGCAGATTCAGGATCCTGCTCGCCAGGATCTTATTGTCACCTGTCTTTTCCAGCACACGAGCAATATGCTGTTTTTCCACCTCTTCAAGGGTGAGGAGGCCATCCCCGTCTATCATGTTTATCTCGAGTTTTTGGAGATCCGGAGGCAGGTTTTCCACCGTGATGACATCTCCTTCTGTCAGGGCGATGGCGCGCTGGATGATATTTTCCAGTTCCCGTACGTTTCCTGGAAAATTGTATTGCATGAGAATATCCATGGCCTGGGAAGAGATGCGCGTTATCTTTTTCCCAAAGGGCCTGCTGTATTTTTTTATGAAGGAGGAGATAAGGAGGGGGAGATCTTCCTTCCTCTCGCTCAACCGGGGGAGGTGAAGGGTGAGGACATTTAACCGGTAATAGAGGTCTTCGCGAAAGGTCCCTTCCATGCATGCCTTCTTTATGTCTTTATTGCTCGCCGAGACAATACGTATATCCAGATCTATTGCCCTTGTTCCCCCGACCCTTAAGATGCGTTTCTCCTGTATGACACGAAGCAACCTTACCTGCATTGACGCGGGCATCTCACCAATCTCATCGAGGAACACCGTGCCACCGGCGGCTGATTCAAGGAGTCCGATTTTTGTAAGCGTTGCACCGGTAAAGGCCCCCTTTTCATGACCAAAAAGTTCATTGCAGATCAGGTCTTCGGTAAAACCTCCGCAATTGAAGGAGATAAAGGGGGAATCTCTCCTCGGGCTTAATCTATGAATAGACTTGGCAACAAGCTCCTTGCCGGTGCCGCTTTCCCCCTGGAGAAGGACATTGCAGTCCACAATCGCGACTTTTTTGATCATGTCGAATATCTCTTGCATCGCCGCACTGGAGCCTATAAATCCCTGGAGGACATCCTCTCCTGCAACGGCCTCCCTGAGCCTGCGATTCTCCTCACGCAGGGCTATCTTTTCCTTTGCCCCCGCGGCAAGGACGCGAATTTCCTCTAATTTAAAGGGTTTGGTAATATAATGATAGGCCCCCTTTTTTATGGCCTCGATGGCGGAATCTATGGATCCGTGACCGGTTATGATAATAACCTCCGTATCCTCGTTCCTCCCCCTTAGTTGTGACAGAATCTCCATTCCATCCCTGTCAGGGAGACCGAGGTCAAGAAAGACGAGATGAAAGGGGTATGTACCCATACGTTCCAAAAAGGGAAGTCCCCCCTGAAAGGTTTCTGTTTCATATCCCTCATTGTCCAGGACCTTTTTAAGACGTTGGCAGACTATCATTTCGTCATCGACGATCGCTATCCTGAATTTCATTTCCTGTTTCTTCCTTTTCACTATTTTCCGGAAGATAAATCGAAAAAGCGGTCCCTTTGTCCAATTCGCTTTTCACTTCAATATACCCTCCATGGGTCCGGATAATGCTGTAGACAAGCGACAACCCTAAGCCTGTGCCCTGACCCGACGCCTTGGTTGTATAAAAAGGGTCAAAGATATGTTTTAAGGCCTCGGGCTTTATCCCCGTGCCGGTGTCCGAGATATCTATTCTTATATATCCCTTAGGGCCCTGGCCTGCCCAAATCTTGATAATCCCTCCTTCGGGCATGGCATGAATCGCGTTTGAGAGGATATTTACGAATGCCTGCTGGAGATCTTGTCTCTTCCCCCGGATGGAGGGGAGGTTGTCGGCGATATTTTTCTCCATCTGGATATGTGATACGACTAATTGATTCCTGATAAACCTGACTGTGCGTTCAATTACCTCCTTGATATCGAGATCTCTCAAATAGGGCTGCTCTGTCCTGGAGAACTCCAGGAGATTTTTGACAACCTGGCTGGCCCTATCAGCCTGGGTCAGGATATCACCGATCATCTCATCCATCTCTTTTTCCGGCATGCCACGGTAGTTCAACATCAAGTCCTCTGCTGTGATGGAGATATTGTTGAGGGGATTGTTGAGCTCATGGGCTATGCCGGATGTAAAGGTGCCTATGGATGCCAGCTTTCGCGATTGTACCAGCTGCTCCTGCCTCGATTCAAGTTCATCGACCATTTTGTTGAAGGAAGCGATCAAGCGCGTTATCTCATCCTGTTTTTCTTTATCGTATATAATAGGGGTAAAGGACTCCCTTGCCACCTTCTCAGTCGCTTCTTCAACCAGTGACAGGGGTTTCAGTATGCCCCTGTTTACAAACCGAAATACCACCAGGGCCAGGATAACAAGGGCTCCCATACATGCCAGAGGTATGGCCAAAGCGCGTCTTATGGTCTCATCAATCCTCAGGCGTTTTATCCGGATGAGCCTCTGGGCAAAGTCAACCAGTGACTTTCCCTCTATCCTGAGGGCCTCCTCCTGCGGTTGACTGCCGTTGACATCTTTCATGTTAATTAGATCTTCCAGGGATCGTTTATAACTTGTCAAATCATTAGAGAACGCCCGGCATTCAGCCGCGCCAACGATACCTGTTATATCATCTCTGAGTATCTCAAAATCATTATCAATCCTTGAAAGGTAGACTGTTCCCTCTTTAAGACTCGATGTATCCCTGTAAAAAATAAAATTTTTCTCGTATCGCCTCAATTCGAGAACATCATTCAGGAGGTCGTCAAAGTGTTCTATTGCATATATTTTTCGTCTTAAAGAGAAGGCATTTTGATAAAACAAGGCCGTAACCGCGCTTGCAACTGCCAGGCACAGGATGGAAAAAGAGATTATCTTGCCCCTGATTGTCTTCATTTATTGCCTCTTGTAAGGTATGGAATGTAAAAAAACATATTAAGAAAAATAGATCCGGACATTCATTTTGGATGATATCTGCTAATCTATTGTGAGGTGGTGGAATAAAATGATTAGAATTTATTTTTTTTGCATCCGAAGTATAGGGAAATCACGAATGGGTGTCAAGGTTATGTGCCTTGCTTCATGCAATGTGTTAAGCTTAACTTATAAATATATGAACAAAATCAGGATATGAGGGCTGTTAGCTGATGGTAAAACGCTTTTTGGCCCGGGGGACAGATACCCCTGAATTGAAATATTTTGAACCGCTCGAAATTGGCTCCGGGTTGTTGAAAATTTCATGTTTGCAATGAACTCCTGAAAGATTTATTTTATTCTTGTTTTGAAAACGACTTTTAAAAGCATTATTTACGGAGGGCAGGAAATTATGGCTATTATTACCATTTCCAGGGGATCCTACAGCAAGGGCAGGGAGATCGCTGAAAAGACGGCCGAAAGATTGGGTTACGGATGCATAGGCCGCGATGTAATTATTGACGCTTCAAAGGAGTTTAATATACCTGAAGTAAAACTCATAAGGGCCATTCACGATGCCCCTTCTATCCTGGAACGCTTCGGCTACGGAAAAGAAAAATATATAGCCTATATAGAGTCAGCGATTCTCAAAAATCTCAGGCAAGACAATATGGTCTATCACGGCCTTGCCGGCCATTTTTTCCTGAAAGGGGTATCGCACGTCCTCAAGGTCCGGATAATTGCAAACATGGAGGACCGCATAAAAAACGAGATGGAACGGGAAGGGATCTCCGAAAAAGAGGCCTTGAATGTCCTGATAAGGGACGATGAACAGCGGGAAAAATGGAGTAAATACCTCTATGGAATTGATACCCGGGATCCAAGCCTTTATGACCTGGTCATTCATATCAACCGGCTTGATGCCGATGACGCGGTTGATGTTATTTGCAATATGGTCTCTTCTGATAAATTTAAAACAACACCTGTATCTCAAAAGAGAATTGATAATCTGGCCCTTGCCGCGGAAGTAAAGGCCGCTCTTATCGACTTAAAACCTGATATCAAGGTATCTGCCTCGGATGGAATAGTATCCATCATTACCAGGGCGCGCGAATCCGCTGAAAAACCCCTGACCAAGGAAATGAAGGAAATCGTCAAAGATATTCCGGGAGTAAAAGACCTAAAAGTCCAGGTTCGATTCACGGATATAGTGGAATAAAAAGGAAATCAAGGGCATCAAATCCCTGGAATTCCTCCCTGGAAATAGGATTCCCCCAGTGCGATCTGATAATAACGCTACCACTCCTCATCTGCCAGGCGGGGATCGATGAGTACTGTAATGTTCAGATAGACATCTCTGAGTCCGATATCCTCCATGGACACCTTTATTTTTGTTCCATGCATCACATGGGGCGGGATGCTCAGGGAAAATTTCTTTTCCGATCTCACCCGACCATATCCCAAACAGGCGGGGCAGAAAAAATTCTCCCAGAATCCGCTTTTTTTACACATTGGACAGGGTTCAAACACTGGAACGGTTATCGGGAAAAGGCCTCCGCTTGCAGCTTCTCCCGGTGAGAGTATGGCCTCGTAATAGAGATCTTTTTCTCTTATCCCGCCCTTTTCATAGTCAAAAAAACCGGGGAGAAATCCTTCAAAAAAATCATCAGTCGTGGATGAAAATAGATCTTCAACCCTATCGAACAGGGACCTCCTCCTTTCAATAATCTCCGGTGCCCTGGATATACTGATTTCCACGCCCTGCCTTTCCAACTCCTGATCATACTCCTTCCGTTTCGCCTCGTCGCTCAGGGTCTCATAGGCCTCCCTGATTTCCCGGAACTTACCAACATCGTCATATGAATGGCTTGTATCCGGGTGGTATTTCTTTACCACGGTTCGATATGCCTTCTTTATTTTATTGAGATCCGCTCCCCTGCTTACACCAAGGATGATATAATAGTCTCTCGGCATGGTTTTCCTCCCCTGGAACAGGTCATGGTTTCAGCCAGGATTGACAGCTGTTCTCCTGATTCGCTCAATGTCGGCTGTCAGATAGATAGAATGATCTCTCTTTGGATTAAATAGGTGCCTAAGGATTTTTGAATTTGATCGATTATTTCAAGGGTCTTTGAGATGACCCGCCGATCCAGAAATATTTATAAAAATGAATAATTCCCATTGTGAGATTGTCAAGAGGGGTAGGAATATTTTCACGCGCCCGGGAAAGAATTGATTTCCCGGTTCTTGACACAGGGGAACTTGTGATTATATTTTGTTTAAAAAATCATATAACATATTGTTATTGCAGGCTATATTTCTTGAAATCATTTTTAATTTCAGCGTCTTTTATATGTCAAAGGAGGTGATATTTTATGGCAGGTTTAATACCATGGCGCGGTCGAAGGGAAGTGGACCGTTTTCGAACCGAGGTTGACAGGCTGTTCGATGACTTTTTTACCAGGGGCACATTCGGCCGTTTGTTTGAAGGGGGTGATTGGGCCCCAGTGATAGATGTCTCAGAGTCGGGTAAAGAGATTGTTGTCCATGCGGAGGTCCCCGGCATAGATTCAAAGGACATCGATATCTCTCTGAATGGGAGGATCCTCACCATCAAGGGTGAAAAGAAACAGGAGGAAGAGGAGAAGGAAAAGAGCTATCATCGCATTGAGCGAACGTACGGGTCCTTCTCCAGGTCCTTTGAACTCCCGGCCGATGTGGATGGAGACAAGGTAAGGGCCAAATACAAGGACGGGGTACTGAAACTAAACCTCCCAAAAAAGAAAGAACAGTCCGTTAAAAAGATTGAAGTGAAGACTGCGTAGAACAGCCTTCAGGTCCCTTTATCCTGCGACCTGGAATTGATGCATAATAAGGAAGCGGAGTGAACGGTGGAATCCCTCATTCCCCATGACCGGGATGAGGGATTCTTTTACTGTATCTTGATTAATTTACGATTTCTTTCAGGGACTTTCCCGGTACAAACTTGGGCACGTTTCTGGCCTTTATATTGATGGGCTCCCCTGTCTGGGGGTTCCTCCCTGTCCTGGCCTTCCTTTTATCGACCCGGAAGGTCCCAAAGCCCGCCAAAGTGACCGTATCATCCTTTTTCAGCGCCTTTGCTATAGTTGAAAAAACACAATCCACTGCTTCCTGAGCCTCTTTTTTGGTACGGGTGACTGTCGCCACCTCATTGATCAAATCCGCCTTGTTCATTTCTCTGCCCCCTTCTGGTAATTATAAAGTGATTAATCAAAGGAACAGGATCTTTATTAGAGATGAGGTTATGAAATTTCTGCTCATTAACCGGCAGGGCCGGATTAAAATCCTGTCCAATATGGACGAATATATTGCTTCAGGGGGGAAATATCAATTCAAATTTGGGGCGGACCGACCTTTGAGGCATATTTTCTTATTTCTGCACTTCAAATGCAGGGACCCTTCCGGTTGAGGAAAGAACTTTTTGGAAAAGGCATTTTTATTCGCCTTCGCAAGAATACCCTGCAGCTTGTTGTAGCAAAGCGGAAATCCCGCCGGTTTCTGCGGGGCTGCAGGGATGAATGGCATGGCGACCCGCCGAAGCTCGAAGAGCGAAGGCGGGTTGGCTTCGTCGAATTCCGTTTTGATACCACACAGCTTGCTGCGGGGAGCTTCATTGCGGAGGGGTAACTGGAGTTACCTTAAAGGACAACTTCCCCAAGCTCAATCGTTTTCCTATCATTTAATTGGATGCAGGGGAGATATACATGGAAGGCGGCCCCCTTATCCGGCTCACTCTCAACGATTATGGCGCCGTGATAATTTTCAACAATCCCGTGTACTACGGCCAGTCCGAGCCCTGTTCCCTTGCCTTTTTCCTTGGTTGTAAAATAGGGGTCGAAGATCCGTTCCATTGTGCCCTGATTCATCCCGTGACCCGTATCCGTTACGGAAAGCTTCAAGTAGTTGCCCGGTTTTAGATTATGGTGGATTGCCGCGCCTTTATGATCCAGTTCCACGTTAACCAGGCTAACTTTGAGCGCCCCGCCCTTCTTTCTCATGGCATAGGCGGAGTTGGTGCAGAGGTTCATCAAAATCTGATGAATCCTGGTGGGGTCAGCCTCAAGGAGATGACTTTCTCCATCAATGTCCTCATGGATCTCAATGTTGGGCGGGAGGGAGGCCTTTAGTAATTTAATGACTTCTTCGATGACAGGGTTTATTTTCATCGGGCTCTGCTTTTCCTCGGCCTGCTTGCTGAAGGAGAGTATCTGCCTGATCAGATCCTTTGCCCGTTCTCCCGCTTCCAGGACCTTGTCCAGGATCCCCTTTACCTGGGTGTCGCCGTTGACAAGAAGGCTCGCGACTTCTGTATATCCCATTATTCCGGAAAGGATGTTATTGAAGTCATGTGCGACGCCTCCGGCAAGGGTCCCCAGCGCCTTCATCTTCTGGGACTGAATAAGCTGAATCTCAAGCTTCCGGCGCTCTTCCTCCGTGTTTTGAATCTCTCTTACCTGTTCATTTACCTTCATTTTCAATTTCTGGTTGAGATCGAGCAGTTGTCTGTTCTGGCTTTTTGTTATCTGCCACAGCCTGCGGACTTCAGCCTTCAACTCATAAAGATCAATGGCATTTTTCACCGCTGTTTTCATTTCCATAATATCCCAGGGCTTGAACACGAACCTAAAAATATTGCCTTGATTAACGGCATTTATCGCCATCTGCAAATCGGCGTGGGCCGTCATGATGATGCATACGGTGGACGGCCACCTCTCCTTGACCATTTGAAGGAATTTGATCCCCTCGATTTCAGGCATTACCTGGTCGGCAACAACGACCGCAAATTCATCTTTCTTTATCCTTTCCAGGACCTCAAGGGGGCTCTGGAAGGTGAAGGTGTTGTAGGGCTCATCCTTGAAGACCCATTTCAGGGATTCCAGGACATTGGGCTCATCATCAACAAAGGCTATATTCTGGTTCATATCTCGACCCTCCCCATGTTTAATGACTTTGGGATCAAAAAAATATATATTTACAACTTCCATGCCGCTTTGGATAGGAAGGTGTTATTTTTTCAGGGTAAAATGAAAATGTCTGTAACCTGTGAAGGTTGGGTGGTGACAATTTTCTAAAATAGGAAGGCGGAAAAGAATGACAGGGCATAGGACACTGCATCATGCACAAGGAAATGTGCACAGGTGCACAATTTTTTGTGCATTTCAATATGAATGCCTCCTGTCCGATTTAAGGGCAGCCACTAATCTTATCCCGTGGAAATTTAGGTGTCAGGGGCATGTTCTCGTTGACTGGGGTAATTTAGGCATTATATATAAAAAATTATGCGATTATCATGTGAGAAGAAAGCAATATTTTGCGAGCGCGCGTTGGGTTAACTTTTGACCATGACCCCTTTTTACGCGTCTTGTTAACAATCATCTGTTTTCAATTTTTGTAGGATCTGAAATGGCTAAAGCGGAAATATCACCAGGCGCCTGCGGCTTTACCACGGTCGTTACAGCCAAGAGGGAAGGCGCTCTATGCAAGTTGTCCATTGAAAGCGATTGTGAGGCCATCCGGAAACTCGCGACCGAACTGACCCAGGTGGAACCTTTCCATGAAATTTCATATAGGGGGGCTGTCCCGCAGGCCCTGCAGGCAGGGGCAAGATACTGCGCTCACGCGGCTTGTCCGGTGCCAGTGGGGATAATCAAGGCAGTTGAAGTCGAAGCAGGACTCAATCTGCCCGTTGACGCAACTATAAAGTTGTCAAAATAGTACGCTACCCCCCCTTTTTTGAGATTTCATATCTTTTTTCCTTGATCAGGATACCGCATAAAAACGCGATAAAGGCCATGATCGCTGAGATAAAAAAGGCCGAAAGATAATTCCCGGTCCGGTCAAAGATGAGACCTCCAATATATGTCCAGAAACCTCCCCCAAGATGGTGTACCGTGGTTATGAAACCCGAAAGTATTCCCACATGGGACAGGCCGTAGAGTCTCCCTATTAGGGTGGGAGTAAGGGGGGCCGTTACCAGAAACGTGAGGCCGAAGACAAGGGAGAAGAGGTAAAAGGAAAAGAGGTTCTGATATTTAAAGATAAAGAGGAACAAAAAGAACCTCAATAAAAAAGTGACAGCAATAGGCATCTTATTACCTATCAGGTCTGAAACCGGGCCAGCGACAAGTATCCCGGCCAGGCTCATCAATCCCAGCCAGGCCAGCATGTTACCCGCGGTTACCGGGGAAATGCCGTAGTCGGTAACAAAGGGGATGAGATGGGTCGTGATCAGAAAATCCCCGCTCCCGCAGACAAACATGATGAGGAGGAAGAGCCAGAATGATGATGTGCCCATTGCCTCCGACAGGCCCAGATCCGAAGGAATGCCCCTTGAGGAATGCCTGATCTGACCTCCATCCCCTTTATCGATGTCTCCTGAGCCGAAAGGCCTGACGCCCAGCCTTTCAGGGTCGCCCTTGATCACTGTGACGGCAAGGATGACGTTGACCCCCAACATGATGATTCCCAGCCATAGGCATGGACTCCTCCAGTCATATCTCAGGACAAATAGGGTAAAAACAGGAACCAGCACGAACTGCCCGAGGCAGTTGCCTGAGAGTGCCAGGCTGATGGCAAGGCCGCGGTATTTTTCAAACCATTTGCTCATAAGCGCCGAGAACATTGCCACGGAAGTCCCGCCCAGACCCGCTGGGGCGATAACGCCGTAGGAGACCAAGAACTGCCAGTAGGAGGTGATGTAGGCAAGGGAGGTGTAGCCCGCCAGGAGGAAGATTGAGGATATGATAATGACCCATTTTGGCCCGTATCGATCGTAAAATTTCCCCACTATCGTGATACTCAGGGCATAAATCGTCATAAAAAGAAAAAAGGCCAGGGAAATAGAGCTTCGATCCCAGCCGAATTCGACAGCCATGGGCTTGAACATTACTCCGATAATGAAGCGGGCCCCCGAATTGAACAGGAGGATTACAAAGGACGCGCCAAGCACGTACCAGCCGTAAAAGAGACGAGATTTAGAATTTTTTTCATATTCGGGCATAAGATACTTTATATATCAGCTTTTAAGTCAAGAATAAAAAAATAACCATTAAATGGCATAAAGGATATTTTAAGGGCTGCCTTCGGGTAGATCCAACGGACTGACTTCAATGACAAGGATGTTTACATCGTTATAGAAAATGGGCTGGATCTCGTAATCTGCGGACTCCCGTGTATTAAGATCCATAACGACCCTTACCCTGGGTTTCAATCCGCCGTGTATTCCAATCCTTATCTTCCGGATGAACTTTCCATGGGGCTCTATGATGTTTCCTATGCCTCTTTCCAGGCGGGCTGAAAAGAAGTCGCATACAAGTCTTGGCATATCACCCTCAATTGCAAAGGTCTTGAATCGGTATCTTCCTTTCAGCACAAATATGACCCTTTCCAGGCCCTCGGGATCTCTTTCAAACCTGATTGATCTGACTTCCTGAAGGACTTTGCCATCTGCCGGCCGGAAGGGTACAGCCGCCTCGCTTTTTTCCGGTTCAGGTAGGGATATTTCCTCTGTGCCTAATGAGGGGACCTCGGTCTTTATCTTTTCAGGCCTTTCAATAGGGACTATTACCTTGCTGTCTTGCATAGGAGGCGACATCTCCTCCTCCCACGAATAGGCAGGAAACAGAAGTAAGATCAGAAATGACAGAATTATGCGGGCCTTTATTCCCATGGAGACCTGTCGAAAGAGAGGAGATATCTCCTCTCTTGGTTCAAGGTTTAAGGTTCAGGGTTCAAGGTTTAAGGTTTTTTCCTTTAGGGTATTCAAATTTCCGGTATCGTCAATAAAATATTATGCGGAAGGCCCGCCATCATGAACCGGATAGTCATATTCCCATGATAAAATACGCGGTTCCCTGTTTATATCGAAGAGTGTAAGCTGCTGTTTACATTGTTAATTTAAATTGCTTGACAAACAGGGGATGTGATATATACTCCAAAATTTACTTTTCTTTAGTGAATTTGTATTGATTGTTCTTTAAATTCAGGTTTTCCGATGATTATCGACCTTAAAGCCGTCCCCAGAGAGGGAACAAGACGTTTTGAATTCCTCCTGGACAAGGACTGGTGGCGTCCTGAGGGACAGGGCAGTCAGGCCCTGGGTCTTGATGCGCCCTTAACGGTCAAGATCGAGATATACAGGGCTGGCGATAAATACGTCGTCGAGGGATATCTGGAGGGCCCCCTCAAGGTCGGCTGCGATAGATGCCTTAAGGTCCATAGCAGGCAAATCCATTCGGACTTCAGGGTCTTTATGGCCCTTCCCCCCCCTGACATGGAGGAAGGGGAAATTGAATTGCTGGAAGAGGATCTGGAGGTCAATTTTATAAAAGGGGAAGAGATCGATCTGGATGAAATAATCCAGGAACAGCTCTATCTGTCCCTGCCCATAAAGTCCCTTTGCAGGGAAGATTGCCGGGGACTGTGTCCCCTGTGCGGAAAAGACCTGAATGAGGGAGATTGTGCGTGCGAAAAGCCCGGCGGCCATCCCGGTTTTTCAGTATTAAAGGGCATTAAAATAATAGGAGAATAGAGGCGATATATGGCGTTACCCAAAAAGAAAAAATCAAAATCAAAACGAGATATGCGGCGGTCCCATGACCACATTAAAATGCCGAATTTGTCCACTTGCCCCCAGTGCCACGAACCCGTTTTGCCCCATCATGTATGCCCGAATTGCGGAACATACAGGGGAAAGACTATTATAAAAAAAGAAGAGCTATAATATGAATATTGCCGTGGATGCCATGGGCGGGGATAACGGTCCCAAAGTGGTTGTTCAGGGTGCTATTCAGGCTTGCGATGAAATGGGTATCGATGTCACACTTGTGGGAGACTCGGAAGCCATTTCTGTTGCTATGAAGAGGGATCGTGAAAGGAAGCGCATAAACATACACCACTGCGATGAAACAGTGCTTATGGAGGAGTCGCCCATGAAGGCCCTTCGCAATAAAAGGAATTCCTCCATAAGGGTGGCCTTTGATCTCCTGAAAAAGGGCGAAGCGGATGCCGTAGTGAGCGCCGGGAATTCGGGCGCCACAATGGCGGCAGGGATATTGATTCTGGGCAAGGTCGAGGGCGTTGAAAGACCGGCCCTTGCTTGTCTTATGCCTGGGGAAAAGGGCAGCGTGATCCTGATAGATGTTGGAGGCAATGTAGATTGCCGGCCCATTCATCTGTTGCAGTTCGGCATCATGGCCAATGCCTTTGCCACTTCCTGCCTCGGGCTGTCAGGACCCAGGGTCGGCCTCTTGAGCATCGGCCAGGAGGAGGGGAAGGGAAACGAGCAGGTCAGGCTCGCCTATGAACTGCTGAGGGACAGCCCGCTGAATTTTATAGGAAATGTTGAGGGCCAGGATGTTTTTTCCGGCCGTGTTGAGATAGTGGTATGCGATGGGTTCGTGGGGAATGTTGTCCTAAAAATGTCCGAAGGGATGGCCCAGGCCGTTACCTCGATACTGAAGGATGAGATGAAGGGCTCCCTCCTGGGAAATGCGCTTTCCCTGTTAGGGCGGAGGTCTTTCAAGAGGTTCGAAGGGACCCTGGATTACGCGGAGTATGGAGGGGCCCCCATCTTGGGCATTAAAGGAGTCGGCATCGTCTGTCACGGCGGCTCTTCGGCAAGGGCAATAAAGAACGCCGTCAAGCTGGCCGTCAATTATGTTGAAAATCGTCTGCAGGAAAGGCTTTCAAATGAGATATCCGGGCTTCAATCCGGTCTGGCCAGGGCCTGACAGCCCGGAAAAGGAAGATATCGAGGATAGGAAAAGATGAAAGACCTTGAAAGGGTAGTTGTCATAACAGGGGGGTCCAGGGGCATTGGAAGGGCAGTGGCCCTTAAATTCGCCGAAGAGAAGGCAAAGATTGTCCTAATACATTACGATCCCGACGAATCCGCCGCCGCTGAGACGATTAATATCCTGCAGGGAAAGGGGATCGGACCTGAGAGTCACAAAGTCGATGTATCATCAAACAGGGATGTCTCCGGACTTTTTAAGGATATAATCTCCAGGTTCGGGAAAGTGGATGTCCTCGTCAATAACGCTGGCATTACAAGAGACAGCCTCTTGATGAGAATGTCCGAGGATGACTGGGACCTTGTGCTGAATATTAATCTTAAGGGTGTTTTTAATTGCACCCAGGCGGTTATCAGGTCAATGATCAGACAAAAGAAGGGAAACATTGTCAACATCTCCTCCGTGGCCGGACAGATGGGAAATGCCGGGCAGACGAATTATGCCTCTTCAAAGGCGGGCATATTGGGATTTACCAAGTCGGTCGCCAGGGAGGTGGCATCAAAGGGCATAACAGTAAATGCCGTGGCACCGGGTTTCATCGACACTGAGATGACGGCCGTGCTTCCCGAGGGCATAAAGGAATCACACCTGCAGAAGATACCCCTGGGGAGACTGGGCAGCGCCAGGGACGTGGCAGAGGCTGTATACTGGCTCTGTTCCGACGGGGCGGGATATATAACGGGGCAGACCATCCATGTAAACGGCGGAATGTTTATGTAAAGGGACATTTTTATATGGCCGAAAAGGGATAGAGGTTTCATGGGTTCCAAATATCGAATATTATAAGGAGGAATTGGTACATGTCTGAAGTTCAAGAAAAGGTCAAAAAGATTATTTGCGAGCAGCTGGATGTCTCCGAGGAGGATGTTGTTCCCACCGCCTCTTTTGTGGATGATCTGGGGGCCGATTCCCTCGATCAGGTGGAGCTGATAATGGCTATGGAAGAAGAGTTTGACATATCCATACCTGATGAGGATGCTGAAAAGATCGCCACGGTCCAGGATGCCATAGATTATATCAACAAGGCCATGGGGAAATGAATTTAGAGGTAACATCATATCAAGAGGAATCGGCAGGATGGGGCAGGAGACCATGAAAAGGAGGGTGGTAGTCACGGGGCTCGGGATGGTAACCCCTCTGGGTATCGGCGTCAAAGAAAACTGGGAGGCGGCATGTTCCGGAAAATCGGGTGTCGGCCCCATAACCAAGTTTGACGCTTCTGATTTTTCATGCCGGATCGCCGGGGAGGTCAAGGGCTTCAGGTCTGAAGACTTCATGGATAAACAGCAGGTGAGGAGATTCGATATCTTCATCCATTTCGGTATAGCATCCGCGAGAATGGCCATGGAGGATTCGGGACTCAAGATAGACAAAAGGAACAGCCAGAGGGTGGGCAGTATTACCGGATCAGGCCTGGGCGGCCTGGGGATGCTCGAATATTACCATAAGATACTCCTGGAAAAGGGGCCCAGACGCATCAGTCCCTTTTTTATCCCCGGCATGATCGCGAACATGCTTCCGGGCCAGATTGCCATAGAATTCGGGGCCAAGGGCCCTAACACCAGCATAGAGACGGCCTGCGCCGCGAGTTGTCACTCTGTGGGGGAGGCCTTCAAGCTGATCAGGGAAGGGGTGGCGGACGCGATGATTACCGGAGGATCAGAGGCCGTGGTCACCCCCCTTGCCCTCGGGGGCTTCTGTTCCATGAGGGCGCTGTCCACCAGGAATGACGCGCCGGAAAAGGCATCCCGGCCCTTTGATCTGGACAGGGACGGGTTTGTAATGGGGGAGGGCGCGGGGATATTGATCCTTGAAGAGATGAACCAGGCCCTTGAAAGGGGTGCGCACATCTACGCGGAGGTGGTCGGCTACGGCATGTCCGCTGATGCCTATCATGTATCAGCGCCGGATCCCGAGGGTGAGGGGGCAATCAATTGTATATCCATGGCCATCAGGGACGCAGGTCTTAAGCCTGAAGACATCGATTATATCAATGCCCACGGGACATCCACGCAGCTCAACGACCTTTCCGAAACCAAGGCCGTAAAGGCGGTTTTTAAGGAGCATGCAAGCAGGCTGGCCTTGAGCTCAACCAAGTCCATGACCGGACATCTCCTGGGCGGCACAGGAGGTGTTGAGGCCATATTCTCTGTAATGACAATAAAACATGGAATCATTCCCCCAACCATAAACTATGAGACTCCTGATCCCAAATGTGACCTGGATTACGTCCCCAACAAGGCGAGAAAATCCAACGTCAGGGTGGCCATGTCCAATTCCTTCGGATTCGGCGGCACAAACGGCTCGCTGATTTTTAAGGTATTTGAGCCCTGATTTTCCGTCACATGCGGGACAATCGAGATTCCAAAAAGGAGATCTTTATGGATATTATCATCGGTTCAGACCATGCCGGTTTCGACCTGAAAGAGGAATGCCGGATCTTTCTGGAAAAGAGTGGCGAATACAGGGTCACGGACGCAGGCGTATATGACCGGCAATCATCCGATTACCCGGAGATTGCCGGAAAAGTAGCACATGCAATCGCGGAGGGGGCGCATGCCAGGGGCCTCCTGATCTGTGGAACGGGAATAGGCATGTCCATAGCGGCGAATCGCCATAGGGGGGTGAGGGCCGCGCTGTGCCACAATGTCTATTTAGCGCGTCTGAGCAGGCAGCACAATAACGCAAATATCCTTGTAATGGGCGGCAGGGTCATTGGCGCGGGAATCGCCCTTGAGATGCTGGATGTCTTTCTCAAGACCGATTTTGAAGGCGGCCGTCACGAGAGAAGAATAGGCCTTATTGATTCTTAGGGGGAGACCGTTTTGAGGGAAATGGCTTTAAATATAGTCGATCAGGAGGTGGCCGAGGCCATCAGGAGGGAGATAGATCGGGAGAGGGACAGCCTTGTAATGATCGCCTCGGAGAATTACGCTTCCAGGGCGGTCCTTGAGGCCCAGGCAAGCATAATGACCAACAAATACGCCGAGGGCTACCCTGACAAGAGATATTACGGCGGCTGCGAATATGTGGATATCGTGGAGAACCTGGCCACGGAAAGGGCCAGGAGACTGTTCAATGTCGAGCATGTCAATGTCCAGCCCCATTCAGGATCCCAGGCCAACATGGCGGTCTATTTTACCTTTCTCAAACCGGGTGACACCATCCTGGGGATGGATCTTACCCATGGGGGACATCTTACTCACGGAAGCAGGGTAAGTTTCTCGGGCAATATCTTCAAGTCCGTGTCATACGGCCTGAATTCCAAAGATCAGGTTATCGATTACGATCAGGTATATGACATGGCCAAGGCAAACAGGCCGAAGCTGATCGTTGCCGGGGCCAGCGCCTACCCGAGGACAATCGATTTCAAAAAATTCAAGGAGATAGCCCGGGAATTTGACGCCTATTTCATGGCCGATATAGCCCATATCGCCGGTCTGATAGCCGCCGGCCTGCACCCCAGTCCCGTGGGTGAAGCAGATTTCATCACCTCAACGACCCATAAGACCCTTCGGGGCCCCCGGGGTGGACTGATAATGTCGGACAAGGCATACGGTGAGGCCATAGACAAGGGGATCTTTCCCGGAATTCAGGGGGGCCCTTTGATGCATGTCATAGCCGCAAAGGCGGTGTGCTTTGGAGAGGCCCTGAGGCCAGAGTTCAATGAATACCAGAGACAGATCGTCGCCAACGCAGCGGTCCTTGCCCGGGAGATGACAGGATACGGGTTTGATCTGGTTTCGGGCGGGACAGACAACCACCTGATCCTGATCGATCTGAATTCAAAGGGCATCACCGGTCTGGAAGCTGAAAGGGCCCTGGGCAGGGCCGGTATTTTTGCCAATAAAAATACCATACCCTTTGACAAGAGGAGTCCGAGGGTGACAAGCGGTTTGAGGATCGGAACCCCGGCCCTGACGACCAGGGGAATGAAGGAGCCTGAAATGAAGGTCATAGCCGGCCTCATCAGGACAGTCCTCGCAAGGCCGGACAACGAGGCGGTCCTCAGCGACATCCGCCTGCAGGTAAAAGAGATGTGCAACAGGTTCCCCATATACGACTTTATGGAGGCGGGAAACAGGTGAATGAGGTGACAAGACCTTCCTGGCCCGAGTATTTTATGGCCATCACAAAGCTTGTGGCCAGCAGATCGACCTGCCTGAGGCGAAAGGTGGGGGCGATATTGGTCAAGGATAAGAGGATCCTCGCAACGGGTTACAACGGTGCGCCCTCGGGTCTGAGACACTGCGCGGAGGTCGGCTGCCTGAGAGAGGGCTCTTCCATTCCTTCCGGAGAGAGGCATGAACTCTGCCGCGGCCTGCACGCGGAGCAGAACGTCATTATCCAGGCCGCCTATTATGGCATTTCAATCAACGGATCAACCCTCTATTGTACAAACAAGCCCTGTGTGATATGTACTAAGATGATAATCAATGCCGGGATCAAAAAGATATACTACCAAGAGGGATATCAGGATCCCCTGTCCGACGAGATGCTTTCGGAAGCTGGTCTGCAGCTTGAGAGGTTATGCCTATGAAATGCCCCTACTGCGGTAAAATAGACAATAAGGTTATTGATTCCCGATTAAGCAAGGATGGGAGGACAATCAGGCGAAGAAGGGAATGCATTGATTGCAGCAGGCGCTTTACTACCTATGAGAGGCTGGAAGAGATTCTCCCCATGGTAATCAAGAAGGACGGCAGGAGAGAATCCTTTAGCCGCGACAAGATTATCGAAGGCATAAAAAAGTCATGTCAGAAAAGGCCCGTTAGCGTTACGAGTATTGAAGAGTTTGTTGATTCCCTTGAGGTCTATTTCCAGGAACTCGGGAAGAAGGAGATTGAAAGCAAAGAGGTCGGGGAAAGGGTCATACAAAATTTAAAGGAATGGGACGAGGTCGCCTACGTCCGTTTCGCATCAGTCTATAGACAGTTCAAGGATATCAATGAATTTATGGCGGAACTTGAAGATATCCTCAAATCCAGGAGAGAAAAGGGGAATTAACAGCCACCAGCCGCTCTGAAACATTTCTAATCACCCATCATTTTACTGACGGCTCTGCCTCCCTATTGCATTTCTCCCTGGGGTGAAAGCGAGGCCGGATATATTCCAAGGCGTGAAGGATTCACTTGATCCATATAGATGAAAAATTTATGAAGGAGGCGCTCCGCCTTGCCGGCAAAGGCCTCGGCAGGACGTCTCCCAACCCTGCGGTCGGAGCTGTTATTGTCAGGAGGGGACATATCATAGCTTCCGGCTTCCATAAAAAGGCGGGCGGGAATCACGCGGAGGTGGAGGCACTCTCCGCGCTGGGGGGAAGGGCCAGAAAAGGCGACACCATGTATGTCACCCTCGAGCCCTGTAATCACCAGGGCAGGACGCCGCCCTGCACGGTGGCCATTCTGGAGAGCGGGCTCAAAAAAGTGGTTGTCGGGATGTTGGATCCGAATCCGACGGTCCCGGGCGGGGGGGCGCAATTCCTGAAAGAGAGGGGTGTAGAGGTCAGGACAGGATTACTGGAGGCCGAATGCAGGAGACTGAATGAGGCATACGTAAAATATATCACCAGCGGCAGACCCTTTGTCCTTGCCAAATCTGCCCTGACAGTGGACGGCTGGTCAGCGACATCCACTGGCCACTCCAGATGGGTGACCAGTGAGAGATCCCGCATGTACGTTCACCGGTTGAGGGATATGGTGGACGGGGTCCTGGTGGGTGTTGGCACGGTTATCGCCGATGATCCGATGCTGACGACAAGGCTTAAAAACAGGAGAAGCAGGGATCCCATCCGAATTATTGTTGATACGGGCCTGAGAATCCCGCATAATGCAAGGGTGCTCAATCACGATTCGGCTTCAATGACCCTTATCGTGGTAGGAGATAATGTTCCACAAGGGGCCCTGAAAGAGATAGAGAAGGAACGGGTATCGACGGTCCTCTGCCCCGTAAAGAAAGGGAGGATCGATCTTGCGGCCATGATGGATATCCTGGGCAGGATGTCCATCACGTCACTGATGGTGGAAGGCGGGGCCGGGATAATGGGTTCCATGATCCGGGAACGGCTGGTTGACAAATTCCACATCTTCATGGCCCCGAAGATACTTGGAGGGGGTGACGGCATCCCCATGGCCTCGGGAAACGGACCGAAAAGAATGGATGAATGCCTGGCCCTTAAGGGGATTGAGGTCAAGAAGATGGGGGATGATTTCCTTTTTACTGGCTACCCGGATTATTGACCGGTGTTTCGGGCAGACGGAGATCCGGAGTCAGGGTAATTAGGCTGTGTCCGAAGAGATCCGGTACTGTGTTTCTCTTCAAGGCGATATCTACCTGCTTGGTAGCCCGTGGACAAATATTTGGGATTTGCATTGCACAAAGCAGATTCCCAAGAGTTTATGGGCATAAATCCTAAATATTTGTCCACTGTAGTGCCCGGTGGAATTTCAAAAAGATATCCCCTTGAAGAGAGACACAGTACCTACCTCGCTTTGTTTTGTATAGTCCTCCGGGACTCAAGGCGCAAGGCCTGAAGAAGCGAAGTTAGGTTTTACCTTGCGCCCTGCGCCTTGCGCCTATTTTATATGGGTTATCTATGTTCACGGGATTAGTCGAAGGAATCGGGAAGATAAGGGATGTGCAACGGACCGGTGGTGACGCACGGTTGTCCGTATCACCCCTCTTTGACATGTCGGATTGCCGCCTGGGGGACAGCGTGTCCGTGAACGGGGTGTGTCTCACGATTACAGGCATAAAAGAAGAGACACTAAGCATGTATGCCTCTCAGGAGACGGTCTCCCTTACCACTATCGGCAGTCTAAAAAGGGGGGATTATGTAAATCTTGAAAGGGCCCTGAGCCTTGGCGACCGTCTGGGAGGGCACATGGTTTCCGGCCACGTGGACGGGGTGGGCAGGATTCTTAAAAAGGAAAAGGTCAGGGAATCATGGATAATAAGGATTGAGATTGATGAGGGCTTAGCCAGATATACCATTGATAAGGGGTCCATTGCCGTTGACGGGATCAGCCTTACCATTAATCGTTGCCAGGATCGATTCTTTGAGGTAAATATAATACCCCAGACCGGCATGGAGACGACCATTCTGAAGAAAAAGGCCGGGGATTACGTGAATATAGAGACTGATCTCGTGGCAAAATATCTGGAAAAATTTTTGAGGAAAGGCGGGTCAGCCGAAAAAGACGGTCCGGCGTCATCCATAAACAGGGAGATGCTGGAAAGATACGGTTTCGGTGATAATTTGAAATGAGCACATCAAAGATAGAAGACGTCCTGGAAGACCTTAAACAGGGAAGGATGATCATACTGGTAGATGACGAGGACAGGGAGAACGAGGGCGACCTGACCCTGGCAGCGGAAAAGGTCACACCAGAGGCCATAAACTTTATGGCCAAATACGGCCGCGGTCTTATCTGCCTCTCACTGGCCCCTGATATCGTGGAAAGGTTAAAACTTCCCCTCATGGTGCAGGACAACCGGTCACGCTTCAATACGGCCTTCACCGTGTCCGTAGAGGCGCGTGACGGGGTGACCACGGGCATATCCGCTGCTGACAGGTCCCATACCATCTTGACCGCGGTCGCGGATGACGCCAAGCCCGAGGACCTGGTTCAGCCGGGCCATGTCTTTCCCCTGAGGGCCAGAAGGGGAGGTGTCCTCTTCAGGACCGGCCAGACCGAGGGGTCCGTGGACCTTGCCCGTCTCGCAGGTTTGAAGCCTGCAGGGGTAATCTGTGAGATCATGAACGAGGACGGGACCATGGCCCGTATGCCGGATCTTAAGGAATTCGCGAAAAAACACGGTTTGAAGATAGCAACCATAGCCGATATCATCGCCTACCGCATGAGAAACGAATCCTTTGTCCACATGGCCGCGGAGACGGTGCTCCCGACCCCATACGGCGATTTCAAGGCCATGGCCTTTGTCAATGATATTGACGATTATGAGCACCTGGCGCTGGTCATGGGAGAGATCGATCCTGAGAAGGAGATCCTTGTGAGGGTCCATTCTCAATGCTTGACAGGCGATGTCTTCGGCTCCTTCAGGTGCGATTGCGGGAGCCAACTGGAAAAGGCCATGGAAATGGTCCAGAAGGAGGGCCTGGGGGTCATTTTATATATGCAGCAGGAGGGCAGGGGGATCGGCCTCGCGAATAAGCTGAAGGCATACGCCCTCCAGGACAAGGGGAGAGACACGGTAGAGGCCAATGAGGATCTCGGTTTTGAGGCCGACCTCAGAGACTATGGGGTCGGAGCCCAGATACTGGCCGCCCTTGGCGTCAGAAAGATGAAACTGATGACAAATAATCCAAAGAAGATCAAAGGCCTTGAGGGCTACGGTCTTACCGTGCTCGAAAGGGTGCCCATTGAGACCGAGCCGAGGCCGGAAAACATAAAATATCTCTTGACCAAGTGCCAGAAACTGGGGCACATGATGAAGTTTGAAATGGCGGAATAATTACAAAAAAGAGAGGTGTTCATATGCCGGAGATCTTGGAAGGTAATATAACTGCGGAGGGTTTCAGTTTCGCGATCATTGTAAGCAGGTTCAATGACTTTATCAGCTCAAAGCTCGTGGAAGGGGCCATGGACGCCTTGAGAAGGCACGGGGCCGATGAAAAAAAGGTCTCCATGGTCAAGGTCCCAGGGTCTTTTGAGATACCCGCAACTGCGAAGAGGCTGGCTGCAAGTGGCAAGTATGACGCAATCATATGCCTTGGGGCCGTTATCAGGGGGGCGACACCCCATTTTGATTATATCGCTTCGGAGGTGGCCAAGGGCATAGCCAGCGTCTCCCTTAAGAGTGACATACCCGTGACCTTCGGGGTACTGACCACGGACAACCTGGAGCAGGCCATTGAGCGGGCCGGATCGAAGGTGGGAAACAAGGGGTGGGATGCCGCCGTCGCCGCCATGGAGATGGTGAATCTGTTCAAGAAGCTGTGACTGCCCTTTATCCATTGCCCTCCCCCGGCTCGGTCCTGCCCCGTCTATTGTGCATCAGGGATATTGGCAGCCGTGAAAGGAGATATCCCCCATATCGCTTTGAAAGAAAAAGGTTCTTTGAGATATCTTGACACATGGGCAAAAGGAGAAAAGCTCGGGAACTGGCAACCCAGGTCCTTTTTCATTTGGAATTCAATCCCGGTGATCCGGGTGATGTATTCGAACTGATATGCGATAACTTCAAACCTTCCAAATCCATCAGGGCCTTTTCCAAAAAGCTGGTTTGCGGTGTCCATGAGAATATGGAATATCTGGATGAACTTATCAAAAGGTCCTCAAGGAACTGGCGCCTGGAAAGGATGGCAAAGGTTGACAGGACGATTTTACGAATTGGGGCCTTTGAGATATTATTCCTGGAGGAAGTACCGCCCAAAGTCTCTATTGACGAGGCGGTCGAGCTGGGTAAGAAATACGGGACTGAGGAATCGGGGGCCTTCATAAACGGTGTGCTGGATAATATCTTTAATGAGATTAAATCTAAAGATCCTGGTTGTGGTAACGGGCCATGAGGCTGGATCTGCGGTTTTCTAACCGATCCCTGGGGGATCTCTGGTGTCAGGCCGTTGCATTGCTTGTCTTTCAGACTCCGGATCTCAACAGGGGGGCCCTTTCAAGCCTGAACAAAAGGATGACCGGATTCCTTGCCAATCTCTTCGGCAGGGACCTCTGGGCCGGGGCCAGGGGTGAGAATCTCCTCCTCGCGACCCAGAATGCCATCCAGGCGGAAAAATTGTTGCTACATGGGCTGGGGCCGGGCAAGGAATTTGATTTTTCCATCCTTGAAGCGGAGATCGGGGCCCTGGGATCTGTTCTGGACAGGATAGGCGTCCGTGATTTCGGTATTCACATCCCCAGTGAAGGTATGGAGTCCCAATACGGGCACTGCCTTGAGCTCTCGGCAGTAAAATTGATCGAGACGTTCCTTGAAAACCACAGGAATGACCCCGACTATATTATAAAGATTATCTTCTCAATAGAAAGTAATTTCATGGATGTCCTGACCCAGGTCGTCAGCCGGTTGAGGAGTCATTTCGACCGGGTTCTGGACCTCTCAATCATAATAGATAGCAGAGTCAGGCCTCAGTCATAGAGAGGCACCCGAACCCATCAGGGGACTATGTAGTTCAGGATGAAAACCAATAGTGAAAAATCCACGCCCAAAGAACTTGGCCTTGATTTAACCCCAAAGGGGTTTTCTTAGGTAAAGCAGGTATGATGTTTCTTTTCAAGGAGGTATCTTTTTGAGATTCCACTGTATGTTGCCATGACCAAATATTTGGGGTTTATGCCTCATAACCCCTTGGGACTAAGTTTAATGCCTTGCAAACCCCAAATATTTGGTCATTTGTTAGGAAGCAGGTAGATATCTCATTGAAAAGAAATATCATGCCGGGTATCTGTCTCTATGCATAGCCGGATGACCATGATCCGGCCTAAAAGACCGGATTTTTTACATCAAATGAAAGGCTGAATTTTAAAAGTGAGATATAACCCCCAGGAACTGGAAAAGAGGTGGCAGGCCTATTGGGAAAAACAAGGCCTGTTTAAGGTGACAGAGGATCCCCATAGGGAGAAATACTATCTCCTTGAGATGTTTCCCTATCCCTCGGGCAAGATCCACATGGGCCATGTCAGGAACTATACCATAGGAGACGTGGTGGCCAGGTACAAGAGGATGCAGGGCAAAAACGTCCTACACCCCATGGGATGGGATGCATTCGGGCTACCTGCGGAGAACGCGGCCATAGAGAACAGGATCCATCCCCATAAGTGGACCAGGGATAACATCGAAAACATGAAAATCCAGTTGAAGAGGATGGGATTCAGCTATGACTGGGACCGGGAAATAGCCACGTGTGATCCGGAATACTACAGGTGGGAGCAGCTTGTTTTTCTCAGGATGTATGAGAAGGGGCTTGCCTACAAGAAGAGGACCTATGTGAACTGGTGTGAAAGCTGCCAGACCGTCCTTGCCAAGGAGCAGGTGGTTAACGGATGCTGCTGGAGGCACACGGACCGGGAGGTTGTGCTCAAGGAGATGGACAGCTGGTTCTTCAAGATAACTGAATACGCCGAGGATATACTCGAGAGATGCGACGAGCTCAAGGGATGGCCGGAAAGGGTCATCACCATGCAGAAGAACTGGATCGGCAAGAGTTACGGGGCCATCATCAAGTTCCCGATGGCAGGATCCCAGGATGTTGTTGAGGTCTATACCACCAGGCAGGACACGGTTTTTGGCGCCACATTCATGTGCTTTGCCCCTGAACACCCCATGCTCAGGGAGATCGTAAAGGGCCTTCCCCAGGAAGGGGAGGTGCTGAATTTTATCGAACGCACAATGAAGGTGGACAGTTTTATCCGTACGGCCGATTTCACGGTCAAAGAGGGAGTCTTTACGGGCAGGTACTGCATCAATCCCCTTACCAGGGAAGAGATACCCATATACGTAGCCAACTTTGTCCTCTTTGATTACGGGACAGGCGCCATCATGGCCGTACCGGCCCACGATCAGAGGGATTTCGAGTTCGCGAAAAAGTATAATATACCTGTCAGGGTGGTTATTAAACCCTTTGACAGGGATCTCGATGCAGACACAATGAAAGAAGCCTATATAGAGGAGGGTATTCTCGTGAATTCGGGTCCCTTTGACGGGCAAAGAAACCTGGAGGCCATGGAGGGCATCGCAGGGCACCTGGAGAAGAAAGGGCTCGGCTTCAAGACCGTGAATTTCAGGATCAGGGACTGGAATATCTCCAGACAGAGGTACTGGGGCGCCCCGATACCCGTTATCTATTGCGATAGGTGCGGGACTGTGCCCGTTCCCGAAAAGGATCTGCCCATAGCGCTCCCCCTGGATGTGGAGCTGAGGGAGGAAGGCGGTTCCCCCCTCCCCTTTGAACCCTCCTTTTATGAGGCGGAATGCCCCCTGTGCAGGGGAAAGGCGAGGCGCGAGACGGACACCATGGATACCTTTGTGGAATCCTCATGGTATTTTGACAGGTATGCCTGCCCGGATTATGACAAGGGTGTACTGGATAGGCCGAGGGTCGATTACTGGATGCCCGTGGATCAATACATAGGGGGTATTGAGCACGCCATACTGCATCTCCTCTATTCGCGCTTCTATACCAGGGTCCTTAAGGAGTTCGGGTACATTGACCTAAAGGAGCCCTTTACAAATCTCCTTACCCAGGGCATGGTCTGCAAGGAGACCCAGGAATGCCCGACCCACGGCTACCTCTTCCCCGATGAGGTAGTTGACGGGAGATGCGCAACCTGCGGCTCTCCAGTCAGGACAGGCAATACGGTCAAGATGTCCAAATCAAAAAAGAACGTGGTTGATCCCTCTGACCTTGTGGAGGAGTACGGGGCTGATACGGTTCGTATGTTCTGTCTTTTCGCGTCCCCTCCCGAAAGGGACCTGGAATGGAGCGATCAGGGGGTGGAAGGCGCATACAGGTTCCTTAACAGGATCTGGAGGCTCCTGGACGACAACATGGAAGAGATATCAAAGGCGCCACCCTTTGTTGAGGCAGATGTTTCCACTCTTTCCGGCGATCTCAGGGGGATTTACCGCAAGATCCATGAGACAATCAAGAGGGTGACGACGGACATAGAGGACCGGTTTCATTTCAACACGGCCATAAGCGCGGTCATGGAACTGGTCAACGAGGCCTACAGGTATCTCAACAGCGAAAATGAGGTGGAAGATCAGGCCTGGTCCATGATCAGGGAGGCAGTGGAAAAGGCTGTGTTGCTGCTCTCCCCAGTGGTGCCCCATATCACGGAGGAGATGTGGCGGATGCTCGGGCATGAGGGGCCCCTGCTCAATGTCCCGTGGCCTTCCTTCCGGGAAGAGGCCCTGGAAGCGGAAAAGAGGCTTGTGGTCCTGCAGGTGAACGGCAAGGTAAGGAGCCGGATCGAGGTCCCGGCCTCCTATACCAGAGAGGAGATCGAGACGGCGGCGCTCGGAGATGAGAGGGTCAGGGGCTTTATCCGTGATAAGACTATAAGGAAGGTCATTGTCGTGCAGCAGAAGCTGGTGAATATAGTTGTCTGAAACTGCTTGAGTAGGTGAGAGGTTAAATTGTCAGATACTTGGGAATGAAATCCTGTTTTTCCCCAACCACTCAACCACTCAACTAATCAACCGGTTGGCCATTTGGAAGAATATGGGAGCTACTAAATACGTCGGATATTTATTATGTATGACATTGATCGCCCTGTCGGCCTGCCTCGGCTGCGGTTATCACATCAGGGCTGACGGGAGACCGGTGGGCATTGATATCAAGGGCCTTGCCATACCTCTAATGGAAAGCACTTCGTCCGTCGAGGGTTTTGAGGCGGATTTCACCGGGATAATCCGCGACGAGTTTATCAGTCACGCGAGGGTTCCCCTTGTCGGAGAGGAAGAGGCCGATAAGGTCTTAAGGGGAAGGATATATGATATCAGCGCCCAGCCTTTGACCTACAGCGCCCAACAGCAGGAGGTGGCTGGCCGTACCATCACCTATGAGACAACCAGCAGCCGCAGGCTGAAGATCAGACTGGATGTCAGCCTCCTTGACAGGGATTCCGGGAAGGTTATCTGGCATGATGATTCCATGGAGGAGGAGGCAAGGTTTGAAGTGGGCTCAGATCCCCTTATCAACAGATACAACCAGAAGCAGGCCCTTTTAAGGATAGCCAGACAGCTTGCAAAGAGGGTGTACCTCAAGACCATGGAAAGATTTTAATGGCCGGGGATCTTTCACCTGAAGACATCCTTGGGGCCCTGGAAGGTGGAAGGCTTGAACCCTTCTACCTCTTTTACGGTCCTGGCGAGTTCAGGCTGGAAAGGGTCCTGGAAAGAATCAGGGAAGATTTCATCCCGCAGTCTGCGAGGGATTTTAACCTGGAGATCTGCTACGGGGGCGAGACCGACCCCTCCGACATTGTCAACAGGGCCCAGACCCTGCCATTCATGGCCCGGAACCGCCTGATCGTCGTACGCAGGACAGAAGAATTTTCCGCAGATCAATTGGAGAGGTTCGTGCCGTACCTTGAAGACCCTGCCGGGTCAACATGCCTTATATTTATCACTTCACGGACTGATTTTAAGAGGAGATTTTACAAGAAGATCAGGGCTTCGGGCCGGGCGGTTAACTTCACGGAGCTAAAGGAAAGCCAGGTCGTTCCATGGATCAGGAGGACAGCCGGGGAGATGGGCCTGGACATGGAAAGTCATGCCTGTGTCCATCTTCAACAGATTGCCGGGAACAGGCTAAGGGACCTCCACTCCGAACTGGTGAAGCTGTCGCTCAGGTACGGGAACGCGAGGATCGGTGAGGAACAGGTGAAAGAGCTGGCCATCCACAGCCGCGTATATTCGATATTTGAACTGATGAACGCCGTGTCGGCCAAAGACCTTGGCAGATCCATATCCGTCTTGAACAGGTTTTTGGAGGAGGAGGATAAGAGGAGCGCCCCTCTCCAGCTCCTGGGGATGTTGAACAGGCAGATCAAGTTATTGTGGCAGACAAAGGCTATGATCGAAAGGGGTGGGAAGTCAAAGGATGTGGCCGCAAAGCTCGGGATCCCGGCCTTTTCCATAGGGAAACTTATAAAGCAGGCAAGGCTCTGGTCAGTGGATGAGTTCGAGAGGGGAATCTCCCTCCTCTACGGTGCCGACCGACTCCTCAAGACGGGCTCCCGGCCAAAAGTTGTCCTGGAGAACCTTATTCTGTCCCTTTGCGGATAATTGGAATTAGGATGAGGCGATCCCGTTTACCCTGCTGGCAAGGCGGGATATCTTACGCGAGGCCGTATTTTTATGGATGGCGCCCTTGGAAACGGCTCTCTGGATTGTGGAGGTTGCCTTCCTGAGCCCCTCTTTTGCCTGATCTAAAGAATTACTGGCTACTGCGGCCCTGACTTCCTTGACCACATTTTTAGTGCGGGTTTTGTAGCCCAGATTTCTTAATTTTTTTACTTCATTCTGTCTCGCCCTCTTTAGGGCCGATTTATGGTTTGCCAAATTATTAACTCCTGATCTCTGATTTAAAAAATTATTATTATAAAAATATTATAAAGCTGTCAATACAAAAATATTGCCATGGGAGATTCCGCTATCGCTCCATCGGAGAAGGAAAGTGTCAGCCAGGCTGCGGGCATCGTAGGCTTTTACACCTTTTTCAGCAGGATCCTGGGTCTTGTCCGGGACATGGTCGTGGCAAGATATTTTGGATCGGGAATGGCCACGGACGCCTTTTTTGTGGCGCTTCGGATACCTAATCTACTAAGAAGGCTCTTTGCAGAGGGCTCCCTGACCATTGCGTTCATTCCCATCTTTACCGAGTATCTGCGGACGAGATCAAGGGAGGAGGCCCTGGAGCTGGCGAGGGTCATACTGACGCTCCTTTCCATTATTCTTGTGATCGTTGCGATCTCGGGGGTGCTTCTTTCACCCTGGATCGTCAGGCTCCAGGCCTGGGGATTCGGGGCAACCGGAGAAAAATACGAGCTCACGGTCCTGCTTACGCGCATCACCTTTCCCTATATATTCCTGATCAGCATTGTGGCGCTTTTTATGGGGGTCCTCAATTCTTTGCGGCATTTTGCGGCCCCTGCAGCATCACCCATCCTGTGGAACGCGGGGATCATCGGGGCAACCATCTGGATCTCCCCCCACATGTCCCGGCCCATAGTGGGTGTCGCCCTGGGCGTCATAATCGGGGGCCTGTTACAGTTGGCGATCCAGATCCCGCCTGTCATAAAGAGGGGAATTTCCCTTTTTCCCATATGGAACCCCCACCACCCCGCCGTCAAGAGGATAGGGCTCCTTATGCTTCCCGCCATCTTCGGGTCCGCCATATATCAGTTTAACCAGTTCATCGGCACGCTCTTAGCCTCCCTCCTGCCCGAAGGAAGCATTTCATGGCTCTATTACGCAGACAGGATCGTTGAGTTTCCCCTTGGAGTCTTTGCCATTGCCATCAGCACGGCTGCCCTGCCATCGCTTTCGAGACAAGCGGCCGGGAAGGAGTTCGACAGTTTTCGGGATACGCTCAACCATTCACTGGGACTGACCTTTTTCATTACCATCCCCTCCATGGCTGGCCTGATCGTCCTGGGAAAACCCCTCATCCGGCTCTTTTTTGAAAGGGGCGCTTTTGATGCATTTTCCACTGAAAAGACCGCCTATGCCCTGATATTTTACTCCCTGGGACTCTGGGCCTTTTCGGGGATCAGGGTAATCGTTTCGGCCTTTTACGCCTTTCAGGATACAAAGACGCCCGTTAAAATCGCAGTCGTTGCCCTCACAGCGAACCTGGCGTTCTCTCTCTTGCTCATGGGCCCCCTTGAACACGGAGGCCTTGCCCTGGCCCTCTCCATTGCCTCTTCCCTCCAGTTCTGCCTCCTTTTGTTTTTTTTCAAGCGCAGGATGGAGGCATGGGACCTGGCCCCTGTTCTCCTGTCCGCGGGAAAGTCCCTTATAGGCTCCGCGATCATGGCCCTGGCCATAGCATTTCTATCGCTCCGGTGGCTTTCTCCAACGGTGTCGGGGGGTTGGGTCTTGATGGCCTATGTCCTCGGCATAGTCGCGATAGGGGCGGCGGTCTATTTTGTAATGGCCCTGATTTTGGGCTGCCCCGAGGTCTCGTCCCTCCTTAATATCCTGAAGGGTCTCAACAGGAGAAAAAACAGGGGATGATAGCATATGCCTAAAATTCTCGCTGTCTTTGGAAGCCCCCGAAGCAGGGGAAACAGTTCATTACTGCTCAGTAGGGCCGTTGAAGGCGCCCGTGAGACAGGGGCTGAAGTAAAGGAACTGGTCCTCCGCGACATGAAAATGTCTCCCTGCCTTGAGATATATGGGTGCAGGAAGACGGGACGATGCGTTATAAAAGACGATTTTCACATATTTCATGACCTCATATCGGAATCCCGGGGCATCATGCTGGCCTCTCCGATTTTTTTCTATTCCGTGAGCGCCCACACCAAGATCCTCATTGACCGCTGTCAGTCACTCTGGGTAAAGAAATACTGGATTGACAAGATTCCCTATGGGAAAGGGAACGCCTACAAGAAAGGGCTTTTCATCTCATTGGGGGCCACAAGAGGCAAAAGACTTTTTGAAGGGACACTGCTCACGATCAGGTATTTTTTTGATGTGCTTGATGTGGAATTGTGGCGCACTTTACTCTATCGTGGCCTGGACTTTGAGGGAGACATCCTGAAGCACCCTGAATTTCTCGATGAGGCCTACGAGGCAGGAAAGGACCTGGCCTTGAGCTTGAGATAGAGATATTTTTATTATAGACTCCTATCCCTCAGGGTCGGATTTCCCTGAGGCTATTTCGTTTTTCAAAAGGAGAGAAATATGGGATGGTTCGGTAAACTAACGTTCGGGACATTAGGAATGCTTTTCGCCGGCCCCTTAGGCGCCATCGCGGGAGCTGCACTGGGACATCACCTGATCGATAAGAAGAACAACCTTTTAAACAGATCCGTACAGTTCGGGCAGGCGGAACAGGGCCAGGCCGCCTATTTCATAAGCATGTTTTCAATCCTGGGTAAGCTTGCAAAGGCGGACGGGGTGGTCTCCAGGGATGAGATAGGAGTTGTTGAGAATTTTCTTTCAGGTATTAACATGCCGGAGCAGCAAAAACAGTTTGCAAGACAGGTCTTTAATGAGGCCAAGACCTCTCCCTATTCGATAGACGATTTCGCGACGCAGCTCTACCAGATTAACAGGCAACAGCCCACGATACTCCTTTCATTCATGGACCTCCTCTTCAAGCTGGCCGCGGCCGACGGCAGGCTGGACCCGGCTGAAGAGACGGCCCTCAACAGGATCAAGGAGATCTTCCGGATCAGCGACCGGCAGTATAATGATTTAAAAGGGGTGTATTTCAAGGATGTTGACAGGTTTTACAAGACCCTGAACTGCACGGCCGAGAGCTCCAACGAGGAGATAAGGTCTAACTACAAGAAGCTTGTCAAGGAGTTTCATCCTGACACCATTATCTCAAAGGGCCTCCCCGAAGAGTTTATCCAGTTTGCCACAACCCGCTTCCAGGAGATACAGGAGGCCTATGAAAAGATCAGGCAGGAGCGGAACTTTTAGGCATGGCATCAAAAGCGGTCGCATTCGAAAAGACCTACAGGGGATATCTGAAGCAGGTCGAAGGAGTTGAATTCCAATCCATAGAAGAGAAACTGGGGGTCCTGGCAAAGGGTTCCGAAGTGATTGTCCCTCTCCTGGGAAAGCCCTACAGGATTTCCGGGAGGGACGTCACGGGTCCGGAAGGGAAAAGACCTGACTTTGATAAATGCGTTATTCTCTTAAAATATATACTGATGTGTCCTGAAGGATACCCGAGGGATAAGACCTGGGTATCTTACAGGGATTTAAGGAATTCAGGCCCTCTAACGGCCTATTTTAGGAATGACGTGGAGAGGGCCTTCTCAGGGCGCTACAAGGGAAGGGTGGATGATCTTGAGAAGAGCTGTAAATTATTGGGAGGATATCCCCCTGATATCAAACCGGACTATGACCTTTCCATGCAGTTTGATCTCCTCCCTAAGGTCCCTCTTCTGATCCTCTTTAATGACATGGATGATGAATTCCCGGCTAAGTGCACAGTGCTTTTCGAGAGAAGGGCGGAAGAGTATCTGGACGCGGAATGCCTGGCCATTGCCGGGCGGATCCTCTTTGATTCTCTAAGGGGTCTTGATTGAATTTAAAAACTTGGCCCTCTGGGCCAGGCCAGGTATGGGGGCTTTGCCTGGAGTTTCATGATAACTAAGCGATCAGCGGTAAGCGTTCAGCTTTTAGGTAAAGAAAAACAAAACAACAACCACTCAACAGGCTAAAAGACATCTGCGGAGCTACTATAAGACCATGAATATATGGTTTTTAATAGCTGAATGCTGATAGCTGAAAGCTGACAGCTTAACAAAGGAGATGCCAAACAGGGAGATATTCGCAAATGAATTTTAAGGCCGTAATTTTCGATCTTGACGGCACCCTTCTGGATACACTTGATGATATTGCCGACTCCATGAACAGCATTCTAACGAGACACGGATTCCCTGTCCATGAAAGGGACAGGTACAGACATTTCGTGGGTGACGGTGTTGAAATGCTTGTAAAGAGGGCCTTGCCGGTTAATGGGCAGGCAGAGGGGATCCTAAGGGAGTGCCTGAGAGAGTATAATGAAGAGTATGAGAAAAAAGGGAACCAGATGACAGGGCCCTACGACGGCGTTATTGAGACATTGAACAGATTGAAATCTCTCCCCATAAGGCTCGCTGTCCTTTCCAATAAACCACATGATGCCACTCTCAGGTGCGTGAATGAATTTTTCCCGGCAAATACCTTTGACATGGCTTTAGGTCAAATGGACGGCATGCCCCGAAAGCCTGATCCCGCGGGCGCGTTGCGCATAGCCGAGTTCCTGGATCTTTCGCACCAGGACATACTGTATTGTGGTGATACGGATGTTGACATGAAAACTGCTGTTGCCGCGGGTATGTATCCCGTCGGGGTGCTCTGGGGCTTCAGGTCAATGGAAGAGTTGAAGACCAACGGGGCCCGCGCCCTGATCAGACATCCCGGAGAGATAATAGAATTAATCGATAAATAAAAGGGAGGTTTTTTGATGTTTGATAATCTCATGATGGGAAGGTTTTTCGACTCCCTGAACAGTCGTAACCTTGAGGTGATGGAACCGCTTTTCACTGAAGGGGCCGAGTTCTATTTCCCCAAGACCCAGCCCCTGTTAGGCAGGGACCGGATAATCAGATTTTTCAAGATCCTCTTTCGCCAGTATCCTGAGCTTTCCTTTCAGATCCAGAGGACCATTATTGAAGGGGACAGGGCCGCAGTCCACTGGACCAACCGGGGGCGGAACAAAAAGGGAGAGGCCTATGAAAACGAAGGGGTCACAATATTTGAAGGAGAGGGGGGGCTGATAACCTTTATGAGCGATTTTTTCAAGGATACCGGAAAGTTCTAATCAATGCCCGCATTCCGTTCCTCAGTGCGGTCAAAGACCCAGAGAAACAGAAGTCAGAATATTATGTCGCG
>CAZGIZ010000022.1:0-13773 GCA_964526655.1 uncultured Desulfobacteraceae bacterium
GAGGGCTTGTCCGCAGGTGTTGTGGCGGGCAATTTTTAGTGGATGTGATGTACTCAATACCGAAAACCTTTTATTTATGAGGATATTATCTTGAAACGGGCATTAATCACAGGCATTACGGGACAGGACGGGGCCTACCTGGCAGAGCTGTTACTGGAAAAGGGTTACGAGGTCCACGGGGTGAAGAGGCGGTCCTCCCTTTTCAACACGGATAGGATAGACCACCTTTACAAAGACCCACATGAAAAGGACAGGCGATTCATACTCCATTACGGGGACCTGACGGATTCCACCAATCTCATCAGGATCACCCAGGATGTCCAGCCGGACGAGATATATAATCTGGCTGCGCAGAGCCACGTACAGGTCTCCTTCGAGACCGCGGAATACACTGCCAACGCAGACGGGTTGGGCGCGCTCCGCATCCTTGAGGCGATCAGGATATTGAACCTTGAAAAGAAGACAAGGTTTTACCAGGCATCCACCAGTGAATTGTACGGGAAAGTTCAGGAGATACCCCAGCGGGAGACCACCCCCTTTTATCCGCGAAGTCCCTATGGCGCGGCCAAGCTCTACGCCTACTGGATAACCGTGAATTACAGGGAGGCCTACGGCATATACGGCTGCAACGGGATATTGTTTAATCACGAGTCCCCCATCCGGGGTGAGACCTTTGTTTCAAGGAAGATAACCCGGGGTCTCGCAAGGATAAAGATGGGCCTACAGGATTGCCTCTATCTTGGAAATCTTGACGCGAAAAGGGACTGGGGGCACGCCAAAGACTATGTCGAGGCCCAGTGGCTCATCCTCCAGCAGCCCGAACCGGAAGATTATGTCATAGCCACGGGAGAGCAGCACTCTGTTAGGGAGTTTGTGGAGCTTGCTGCCAGGGAACTGGGGCTTGAGATTGAATGGGAGGGCTCTGGGGCGGATGAAGTGGGGATAATAAAAGAGGCGCAAGGCGCAAGGCTCAAGGCGCAAGGGGAGATAGAGAACAAAAAAGGTGAAGCGAGTAAAATTACAACTCACCGCTCACCCGGTACTGTTATTGTCAGGGTTGATCCGAGGTATTTCCGGCCCACGGAAGTGGACAGCCTCCTGGGTGACCCCACAAAGGCCAGGGAAAAGCTGGGCTGGTCTCCAAGGATTACCTTCAGCAAGCTTGTAAAACAGATGGCTGCGGAAGACCTTGATCTGGCAAAGAGGGACGCACTGATCAAGGAGAAGGGATTCAAGGTCCTGAACTATTATGAATAAAAACGATAAGATATATATAGCAGGCCACAGGGGTCTTGTCGGCTCCGCGATCCTTCGTGCCCTGAAGCAGAGGGATTTTCAAAATTTTACATATCGTACCCACGATGCCCTTGACCTGACGGATCAGGCCGGGGTGGCGGAGTTTTTCAAAGGGGAGAGGCCTGACTATGTCTTCCTTGCGGCCGCCAAGGTGGGGGGCATTCACGCGAACAATAGTTATCCGGCCGAGTTTATCAGGAGCAACCTGCTGGTCCAGGCAAACGTCATCCACGCGGCATGGCAATATGGTGCTAAAAAGCTGCTTTTCCTGGGCTCTTCATGCATCTATCCAAAACTGGCCCTTCAGCCCATGAAAGAAGAATACCTGCTGACAGGTCCCCTTGAGCCGACCAATGAGTGGTACGCGATTGCGAAGATCGCAGGGATAAAGATGTGCCAGGCCTATCGCATGCAGTATGGTTTCAACGCGATCTCACTGATGCCTACGAATCTTTATGGTCCTGGCGATAACTTTGACCTGGAGAATTCCCATGTGCTCCCCGCACTTATCCGTAAATTCCACCTGGCAAGGCTGGCGGAAGAGGGTGACTGGGATGCAATAGGCAATGACGAAGCCCGCCTTGGGACCATACCGGATGATATCATGGCATCCCTGGCCTCCATTTCAAGACACCATGGCCACGATCCCCTGACCCGTGTCCAACACCCCCTATCCCAGGCAGGCCCTTCAGTCCGGCTCTGGGGCACTGGCAAGCCCAGGAGGGAGTTCCTGCACGTCGATGATCTGGCCAGGGCGGCACTTTTTCTCATGGAAAATTATGATGAGGCCGAGATTATCAATGTGGGGGCCGGCAGGGACATATCCATTCAGGAATTGTCCGCGCTTATCAGGGAGATTACGGGCTGTCAGTCTGAAGTAGTCTTTGATTCATCCAGACCCGATGGAACCCCACAGAAACTTCTCGACATAACAAAGATAGAGGAGCTTGGCTGGTCCCCTGAGATACCCCTCCGTGAGGGGATTGAGTCAACATATAAGTGGTTTGTTGAAAACATAAACAGTGTCTAAGCTGGAGAAATAACTGTCCATTCCTCAAATACGGCCAAAGCTTTTTCGGTTAAGATTTAAGGATTTACTATCCCGATTAGAAGACGCTAAAGGAGATGATGATGCTGACCAGTAAAAAAGACGCGAAGATCCTTGTGGTGGATGATGACAGGCAGTTGGCGGATGTGCTTGCGGAATTCTTGACCAGGCTGGGCTATCAGGCGGTTGCGACATACGGGGGTCGCGAGGGGCTTGAGATGTTTGAGCGGGACGATTTCCAGCTCGTTATAACCGATCTCATGATGCCGGGAATGGACGGCATGGAGCTCATGGAGGCCGTAAAGAGGCTGGACAGCCGCGTTATTGTAATGGTCATTACGGGTTTCGGGACAGTGGAATCCGCTGTTGCGGCCATCAAAAGGGGCGCCTATGACTTCATCCCGAAGCCCTTTAATATGGAGGAGCTGGAGGTGATCATAAAGAGGGCCCTTGAAAGACACTCCATTGCCAGGCAGCTGGGAGTGTTCCGGGGTCTTACCCTGGCCCTTTTGATATCCATACCCTTCTGGCTCATACTTGGCATTATTCTCTCCTTAATCTGGAGGTGATCCACAGATTTACCCTGTTAAATCCCCATGCCTGGGGACGTGCAACGTATTTAACAGGGTGAACGCAGATTTCCACAGATAACCGCGGACCTTTACTAAAAAGCATCTATTGCCTGCCCGCCGGTCTAATGGCGGACCTGCCTCATGAAATCCCATAAATCCTTCCCCGCATTTCCTTCCCGGACTATTCTCCCCCTTGCCCTCAACATATTATAATAGCCTATCATCAAAGGTATTGTAAAAGCTCAAGCGACAGAGAATCAAACACTTGTCCGCCTCTGGTGGAATAAAAAAGAATTCCAAATATTTAAGATATGGTATATATTATTAATTTAACATCGGGGCCCGGGGAAATTTTATTTCAGCCTAAAGAGGGCTCCCTTTATTAATAAGGCAGAGTTCAATTTAAAAAAGGGAGAAGGACCATGCTACTGATTGAAGACCTGAAAGTGGAGCTTGCCGGCAAGGTCATATTAAAGCATATCGACCTTGAGATACAAAAGGGCGAGACCCATATCCTTTTCGGGCCCAACGGCTCGGGAAAGACCTCTCTGCTCATGACCATCATGGGGTACCCCCAGTACAAGGTGGTGTCCGGCAGGATCATGTTTAAGGGAGAGGACATAACCCATATGCCCATAAACGAGCGTTCCCAGTTAGGGATAGGGATGTCCTACCAGCGTCCGCCGACCATAAACGGCCTGAAGACACGGCAGATGGTCAGCCTGTGCGCAAAGGGGAAAGTTGACGAGGAGGAGCTGGCAGGCAGGGTAAATTTCAAGGAGTTCCTTGACAGGGACGTGAACGCCGGCTTTTCAGGGGGGGAGATCAAGCGCTCCGAGCTATTGCAATTGATGGCCCAGAATCCCGATCTGATGCTCTTTGACGAGCCGGAATCGGGAGTTGACATGGAGAACATAGCCCTTGTGGGGAAGACCATAGCCGCCCTGCTCCAGAGGAACGGCTTCGGGACCGAGGGCAAGCCCAAAATGAAGATCAAGCTTGAACGCGAAAAGATGGGGCTGATAATAACCCATACGGGATATATCCTGGATTACGTGTCCGGTGATAAGGGACAGGTCCTTTATGACGGGAGGCTGAGCTGCGTGAGCAATCCAAGGGAAATTCTGACCTGCGTTGGTGAATCCGGATATAAGGAGTGTGTGCGATGTATAACAGGGATCAATTAAGGGAAAAGGCCGAAAAGGCCGTTGATAAAAAGGGCCTGATAGGCCCGGACGTCAATCTCGATGAATTTGACGACGCCCCCGTGCCCCACGCCTACCTGGCGGACGAGGATATGTGCAACTTGCCCGGAGAGGAGCAGCAGAGGCTCATCATGGCCGGGCTGGACGTCACCAAAAAGGACAGGGGAGGGACCTATTTCCAGAAGGACACCCAGGTCATCCACTGCCACACCCAGCAGGAAGGCATCGAGGTAATCCCCATAACAAAGGCCCTGGAAAAATATGACTGGATAGAGGAATATTACTGGAAGCTGGTCTCCGTGGATACGGATAAATACACGGCGGCCGCGGAATTGGGCCTCCATGACGGGTACGTGATCCGGGCCCTTCCGGGAAGCAGGTCCATCTATCCGGTCCAGGCCTGTCTCTATCTGGACAAGGACGGGCTCCAGCAGAATGTCCACAATATTATCGTCGCGGAAGAGGGGTCGGAGCTCCACATTATCACGGGCTGCTCCACATCACCCCACATGAAGACCGGGCTCCACGTGGGTGTCTCGGAGTTTTTTGTGAAAAAGGACGCGAAGCTGAGCTTTACCATGATCCATAACTGGGCCGAGGACATGCTGGTCCGTCCCCGGTCCGTAGCCATGGTGGAAGAGGGCGGGCTTTTCCTGAACAACTACATATGCATGAAACCGGTCCGTTCCCTGCAGATGTATCCGACGACCTATCTCGTGGGAAAGGACGCTGTTGCCAGGTTCTACAGCATTATCGTGGGGAGCCCTGGCTCCGAATATGACCTGGGGGGCAGGATAATCCTGAAGGAGCGCGGCAACAGGGCGGAGATCATCGCCCGGACCATCAGCAACGGGGGAAAGATAATCGCAAGGGGCCACCTCGTGGGCGAGGTGCCTGATATCAGGGCCCATCTGGAGTGCCGCGGCCTGCTCCTCAAGGGGGGGATGATCCACGCGATCCCTGAGCTGGAGGGGCATGCGGACGGTGTGGAGATGTCCCATGAGGCTGCTGTGGGCAAGATAGCCCAGGAAGAGATAGCCTACCTCATGTCCAGGGGACTGAGCGAAGACGAAGCCACCTCCACCATTGTCAGGGGTTTTTTGAGCGTGGACATACCGGGCCTGCCGGATCAATTAAAGGCGGAGATTGATAGGGCTATTGAGGAGAGCAATAAGGATATGATGTAGGTCATAAGGCTATTGAGACGATGCCTGAAGGAAAGTTGTCCGGCGATGTTTTCGCTTCAGGGCGATATCTACCTGCTTGGAAGCTTGTGAACAAATATTTAGGATTTGCATGGTGAAAAGCAAACTCCCAAGTGATAATGGGTGTAAATCCCAAATATTTGTTCACTGCAATGCTTGGTGGAATTTTCAAAAAGATATCGCCCTGAAGAGAAAACATCGCCTCCCCCGCTCTGTGCAGTCTCCAGAGTGAATGCGAGTTTCTAAATCTTTGGTATCAGATTCTCTATTGATTTTCGCAATCTCGGTTTGCCGCTCTTGTCAGGTCAGAGCGCCAGCATGCGATTGAGGGCCTTGCGGGCGTCTACCTTTATCCCCTCTGGCACCTTGACGAGGTTGACCCGGCCGATATTTTCAAGGGTCCATAGGAGCTTTTTGAGGTCGATCTTATACATATTGGAACAGAGCGAACGGTAAAGGGGCAATATCTCCTTTCCGGGGTATTCCAGACCCAGCCTCTCTATGAGATTGATCTCCGTGCCTATTACGATCGTGGATCCCTCTGGAGCCTCCTCCACGTATTTTACTATAAAGCTGGTGGAGCCCGCGGCATCGGCCAGGGCCACCACCTCCTGGGTGCATTCGGGATGGACCACGATCCTGGCGTCAGGAAACCTTTTCCTCATCTTGTGTATGTGTTCAGCCCGGAAACGGGTGTGAACGAGACAGTACCCGTCCCACAGGATCAGCCTTGCCCTTTTTATTGCCTCAGGACTATTGCCGCCAAGGGGCTCATCGCGCTTCCAGAGGATCATCTCCTCAGGGGGAATTTCCATCCCGTTCCCGGTGTTGCGGCCCAGGTGCTGGTCCGGGAAGAACAATATCTTTTCACCCTGAGTGAAACCCCATTCCATGGCTGCCCTGGCGTTTGAGGAGGTACATACTATTCCGCCCTCGCGGCCGGCAAAGGCCTTCAATTCCGCATCGGAATTCATATAGACAATGGGTACAAGATTGCCTGTCCCGGCGATCGGAGCGATTTCTTCCCATGCCCTTTCCACCTCCTCGATATCCGCCATGTCGGCCATGGGGCATCCCGCCCTCTTGTCCGGTATCTGGACCGTCTGATGGGGCCTTGACAGGATCTCGGCGCTTTCGGCCATAAAGTGGACCCCGCAAAAGACGATATAGCGTGCGGCCTTGTCCGCGGCCGCCTTTTGAGAGAGGTCAAAGGAATCGCCCCTGTAATGGCCGAGATCCACTATCTCTTTTCTCTGGTAGTGGTGAGTAAGGATTACAAGCTCTTCTCCCAGATCATTTTTGATTTCCCTAATCTTGTATATAAGTTCACTATCATCCAAGGATTTACTTTTCTCCTTCATCTGTGGGATTTTCATCCGTGATCCGGATGCTGTCGCCGCGCCTTATCTTTCCTCCCCTGAGGACCCGTGCGAATATGCCTTCCCTGGGCATGATGCAATCACCTGCCAGATAATAGATGGCACACCGGTTGTGGCATTCCTTGCCGATCTGCGTGACCTCCACCATCACGGTTTCGCCCAGGATCAGGCGGGTGCCCATAGGTATTTTCAGCCAGTCTATGCCGCTTGTGGCGATGTTCTCGGCGAAATCTCCGAAGGTGACATCAAGGCCCTTCTCCCGCGCCTTTTCAATGCTTTCCGAGGCAAGGAAGCTCACCTGCCTGTGCCAGGGCCCGGCGTGGGCATCACCCTCGATCCCGTGCTCCCTTGTGACGGTCGCCTCCTCTACCCGGCTCTTTCTTGTGCCTTTTTTCCTGCTTATGGCAATGGATTCAATTTTCATTGGAATTTCTTGCAGTCAATTATCTCAGACAGGGATATGGAGCTCAATTTTTCGTACATCGCCCTGCTGGCTATTTCCCATACATCCCTGGTTTTACACTCTTCAGCCCTGTCGCATCCATCGGGGTCCATCAGGCAGGGCGTTAGTCCCAGTCCCCTTTCGAGCACATCCACGATCTCTCCCGCCGTGATTTTTTCAGGAGGCCTTGCCAGCATGTGACCGCCCTTGGGACCCCGAATGCTGTTTATGTAATGTGCCTTTTTTAAGGGAATAATGAGCTGCTCGAGGTATTTCACGGAGATGTTCTGCCTCTTGGCTATTTCGCCCAACTGCACGGGGCCGTCCTTATAGTGTTGCGCCAGATCCACCATCAGTCTCGTTCCATAACGGCTTCTCGTTGATAATTTCATGGGGAGATTGCCATCCTTATTAGGGGGACATGGCCCGGTAAGACGCTAAAATTGAAAGTTTCCAAAGGGGCGGGTCCTGGGGATTAATTATTTGCGATATTCTATAGCTTATCAGTATAGTATCACGCCAGTTACCTGTCAAGGAACATATGGTTGAATAAAAAGCGCCAAAGAGGTATCATAAACCTCGGTTAAACGGTTCACAGTTCCGGGTTAAAGATTAACGATGTGAATCTCACGATCTACAAGAGATTATATGGTAATCCAGCAGTGTATATAACCTCACCCAAACAATCAGGAAAGGAATTCCTATGTCCGAAAATTCGCCTTCCAGCATAACAGACGCCGCATTTGATGATAAAGTCCTGAACAGGGATGGGATCACTGTCGTGGATTTCTGGGCCCCCTGGTGCGGCCCCTGTCACACCATGGCGCCGGCCCTTGAAGCCTTTGCCGCTGCCAATAAAGGGAGCGTCACGGTCTTTAAGCTGGATGTGGATGACAACCCCAAAACCGCGGAAAGGTATGAGATCCGCAGTATTCCGACAGTCATCTTCTTTAAAGCAGGGGAACCTGTTTACACCTCACGGGGCGCAATGTCTGAGTCCTCTCTTCAGGAAAGACTGGACACTATTATAAAGGCGTAGCGCCTGTTTCCCCAAGGCTCCAGGAAAAAACAGCCCTCTTATGCCGCCGACGCCTTCTTGTTAAAGAGGGGTGATATCTCCCTCAAGGTGTTCACGGAGCTTTTAAGGACCTTTAAAAATTTGTCCACATCATCTTCCCTGTTATCCTCACCAAAGGTTATGACCATGGTCCCCTGGGCATCGGCGAAATCACGGCCGATGGAGAGCAGGACATGTGACGCCTGAAGGGCCCCGGCCGCGCATGCAGACCTGGTGGATACGGCGATACCCTCTTCATCCAGCATAAGCACCACACTCTCACCCTCTATATACTTTATGGAAATGGAGGCGAGATTGGGCAGGGTGTGCTCCGGGTGGCCGTTAATGAAATATTCGTCTATGTAGTCGGGCAATTCCCTTAAGAGTTTCTCCCTGAGCTTTTTCGCCTTTGCAATCCTTTTTTCCATGTCCTGGGCCGCGAGCCTTGCGGCGACCCCCATTCCGATAATCCCGATCAGGTTTTCGGTCCCGGCGCGCTTGTTGTTCTCCTGGACGCCGCCGTCCAGCAGGGGCCATATACCGACCCCGCGGCGGACATATAATCCCCCCACGCCTGCGGGACCGTAAAAGGTGTTGGAGGCGAAGCTGAGCAGGTCAACACCCAACTTTTGCACGTCAATAGGGACGACCCCCACAGAATCCACGGCGTCCGTGTGAAAAAGCACCTTTTTCTCCCTGGTGATCCGGGCGATCTCTTCAATGGGCTGTATTGTCCCTATCTCGTTGTTACTGTGCATGATGGAAACGAGGATTGTCTCATCCGTAATGGCCTTTGCCACGTCATCGGGATTCACTCTCCCATACTGGTCCACGGGGACCGAGGTCACCTTATAATCCATCATCTTTAGACGGCGGATGCTCCGGAGCACGGCATTGTGCTCTATGTTGGACGTGACTATATGCCTGCCCTTATCCCCCCTGGCAAAGGCCACGCCCTTTATGGCATGGTTCACGGATTCCGTTCCCCCGGAGGTAAAGACGACCTCCTTGGGTATCGAGCTGTTGATTAACCCGGCGACCGAATCCCGGGCTTGATCGAGGGCTTCCGCGGCCCGATCGCCTATCCTGTGCTGGCTTGAGGGATTACCGTAGTTACTTTTTATGGCGTCTATCATGGCATCCTGCACTTCAGGCAGCAGGGGATTAGCCGACATGTGATCTAAGTTGACAATTTCCATATTAATCATCCCTCCCCTAAGGTTTTAGTTTGTCCTTTAAGATCGGTTTGACAGGCCTTGCAGAATACGGCGCCTTCTTCAATTTCCGCGTCACAATAGGGGCAATAACAGCTATCTCCATGGGTATGTTCGTGCTTTTCCTTCCTCTTCGGCTCATCCGTGCTCCTGCCCGCCTTCTTGTCCTCATAATTCTTTATGGCTATATGCAGGGCGTCCGCTCCAAGATTGGAGCAGTGGAGCTTATTTTTCGGGAGACCTTCCAGGGCCTCGGCCACATCCTTGTTTGATATCTTTTTCGCATCATCCAGGCTTTTTCCCTTGGCCATCTCAGTAAGCATGCTGGAGACGGCTATGGCGGCGCCGCACCCAAAGGTCTGGAATTTGATATCGTTAATATGATCATCCTGTATCTTCAGGTAAATACTCATCATATCGCCGCAGAGGGGATTTCCTACCTCCCCGACGGCGTCGGCGTCATTTATCACGCCGACATTTCTCGGATTCTTGAAATGATCCATTACAGTCTTTGAATACATGGCACTTCCCTCCTTTTGATAGTTATATGTAACCACTATAATCATTTATATTCTGTAGTAAAGTAGTGGGAAATGGGATTGAGAATTTAGTTGCGGTCTCTTTTACGCGGACAGGGCCCTTTCTATTATTCCTCCCCCCAACACATTGTCTCCCTGATAGAACACGGCGGATTGCCCCGGTGTCACGGAGATCTGCGGCTTATCGAATACTATCCTGGCCCTGTTATTCTCATGGGGAAATAGCCTGGCACCGGTCTCCCTGTGCTGCAGCCGGATCTTGACCTCCACCCTGTATTCCCTTTCAAGTTCGTCAATGGCAATGAGGTTCAGGTCAGAGGCGATCAGACCCCTTGAATAGAGGGCCTCCCTGTGACCGACGACTATCCTGTTTTTGCAGGCGTCTATATCAATGACATAGAGGGGGCGGGAAGACCCCAGGCCGATGCCCCTTCGCTGCCCCACCGTATAATGGATTATTCCCCTGTGCCTCCCCAGGATCACGCCCTCTTTGTCAACAATGTCACCCTCCTTCGCCTCCCCTTTTCTGAAGAGGGGGCTGTAGTCCCCGCCGGCAACGAAGTCCTGGCTCTCGGGACGGTCCGAGGTCTCAAGCCCAAGGGACCGGGCGATATCCCGCACCTGGTCCTTGTTATATTCACCCAAAGGGAAGACCGTCCTGGAGATCTGGTGGGGAGTGAGCGCGTAAAGGAAATAGGACTGGTCCTTGGATAGATCCTTTGCCCTTTTCAGCAGAAAACGGCCCCCCGTTTCAACGGTCCGAGCATAGTGACCCGTTGCGAAGAGATCAAAGTCGATGCCCGCCATTTTTGCCTTTTCCAGTAAAAAATCGAACTTGAGCCTCTGGTTGCATACAATACAGGGATTCGGGGTCCTGCCCTTTAGGTATTCACCCCTGAAATAGTCGATGACATGCTCCCTGAACTCCCTTTTCAGGTCAATGACGTGAAGGGGTATTCCTATTTTTTTACACACGGCTGCGGCTGATCTTATATCCTCTATCTCATCTGCCCCGTAACAGGCGTGTTTTCCGGAGCCCTCAAGTGCGAATGATCCGTCATATATGGCCATTGTCACGGCCACAACATCATGGCCCTCGTCCCTTAAGAGGGCCGCTGCAACGGATGAATCGACCCCGCCGCTCAGGCCTATTGCCACCTTTTTCTTATCCTGCAAGATCATTTTTTTAAGATCGCATGATTCCTTGAGATTGTCTGCCGATTGCCAAAAAGAAAGTATAGAATTAAAAATAATAGGTGATTTTCTTCAGTGTTGCAAATATATTCACGAACCCTGATACCTTATTTTTATTGATCCTTCAGCCTCTTGCATGACATAATTAACAAATTCGGATCAGTATTATTCTAACCAAACATAGTCAGGTCAGTAATGTCTGGTTATAATATTGCATAGTAAAATCTATCGATTGTAAAGGGCCACAGGGGGATCTCTTTTTAAAGACGAAGTTCTTAGAAGCAAGAAAATTGTGTAAGGCGGCCGCCAAGGCGGGCAGAATGCCTCTCCAAAATGAGCCGGAATCCGGTCCGGCAAGTGATTGAGGAAGCTATCTGCCCGCCTCCTCCGGCTTCATGCCCAGGCATAGCATATAAACGAGTTCGTTCTTAAAAAAGAGATTCCCCTGCGGCCCTTTGATCAGTATGCAATATTATAACCGGACATTACTGTAGTCAGGTTAAATTGGCTACGTATAGTAATAGGGTCTAGGGGCTAAGGTCCAAGGTTTACGGTTTACGGGATTAAAGCAAGAAGTCGGTTACAATTAACATTGCTTCGAGTCAATCGTAATGAGAGACGGGAGATCATAAATGAAAAACCTCAGACTGCTTTCCGTGGAGGGCATAGAGACAACAAAAGAGGTTATGGATGTTACGCTGGGCAGGAAAAAGGCGGATCTCGCCGTTATTAACGCCACTCTCTTAAACGTGTATACAGGCGAGTTATTAGAAAATTATTCAGTTTCCGTAAAGGGCGATTGGATAGCCTATGTGGGAGACGAGCCCGGGGATAGTATCGGGCCCGATACCCTAATAATTGAGGCTCCTGGAAAGATCCTGATTCCCGGTCTTATTGACGGGCATACCCATCTCGCGGACAGCCTCTACAACCCTTATGAATTTCTCCGGTTCGCAATGGCAGGTGGCACCACCACTATTATCACGGAAACCATAGAGCCCTTTCCAATCATGGGCTATGAAGGACTGGTGGATTTCCTGGCCGCCCTAAAGGACCAGCCCGTCAAAATATTCGCGACGGTCCCGGCTATGGTCACAACAAGCAGAGGCATAAAGGTGATTTCAAGGGCAGATCTGGAAAGGCTCCTCGAGAGAGATGACATACTGGGATTGGGCGAATCCTACTGGCAGGGGGTCCTGCAGGAGCCGGACGAATTTTTGCCCAATTTTTTGGAAACCCTTCGATCCGGCAGGTGCCTGGAGGGGCATTTGGCAGGGGCGAGAGGGAAAAATCTTATGGCATATATCGCACCGGGCATATCTTCCGATCATGAGCCCATAAGCGCTGAAGAGGTCATTGAAAGATTGAGGCTCGGCTTATTCGTCATGGTGAGGGAGGGTAGCATCAGGAGGGACCTGACTTCCATCTCTGATATCAGGGGGTCGGGTATTGATCTGAGAAGGCTCATTTTAGTCTCAGACGGTTTAAATGCCCCGGATCTATACGAGAAGGGCTACATGGAATACGTGGTCCAAAAGGCGATTGACTGCGGTTTTGACCCTGTTGACGCCATACGGATGGCCACTCTGAACCCGGCTGAGTACTTCCGCCTGGACGGCATGATAGGAGGGCTCGCGCCGGGCAGGCACGCGGACATGCTTATCATCCCCGATCTCAGGACAATAAAGGCCGAATACGTGATAAGCAAGGGCAGGATCATTGCCAGGGCCGGGACCCTCATGGTCCGGCCAAGGGGTCATGGATTTTCAAGGGACAGCCTTAACAGCGTTTCCCTTACCAGGGAGCTTCATGCATCCGATTTTAGGATCGCCGCAGGTGAAGAGGATCATGAAATCAGGGTGAGGGTCATAGACCAGGTCACGGACCTGGTGACCAGGGAATACATTGCATCAGTCCCCGTGAATAAAGGAGAGATTCTACCGGATGTGACAAGAGATCTCCTCAAGGTGGCGGCAGTTGACAGGGCCAATTCGCCGGGAAAGACCTTTGTTGGACTCATCCGGGGTTTTCGTTTGAAGGCCGGTGCCGTTGCCTGCAGCTCGGCCTGGGATACCTCGGATATTATCGTTATAGGGGCCGATGATGAGGACATGGCCTTTGCCGTCAACAGGATCCGCACTTTACGGGGGGGCGCGGTTGTCTGCGTCAAGGGAAAGATCCTGGCGGAAATCCCCCTGCCTGTGCTCGGGCTCATGACCGAGCTTTCCATGGAGGACCTTGTCACAAGATATAGAGAGATGACGGGAATCATCCGCGAACTCGGGACAAGCTTTGTTGACCCGTTGCGAACGCTTATTACATTAACAGGGGCGGCAATCCCTTTCATAAGGGTCTGTGAGCATGGGCTGATCGATATCAAAAGCGGCAATACTTTGGAGCTTATTTTGCGATCATGAAGGAGGAATAGAGGGACATGATAGCGCTGATATTTATCATTGTTGTTACCGGGCTCAGCATCCTGATAAGCATCTCCCTGAGTAAGGATGTCACTTGGATCGATTACTACCGGGGAGGAATAATAGGCTTTTTCCTGAGCGCCGTTGTCCTCTATTTCTGGAACAAGAGGAGGAGAAAAAAAGAGATGGAAAAGGAAAGGAGGAG
>CAZGIZ010000022.1:13873-39656 GCA_964526655.1 uncultured Desulfobacteraceae bacterium
GCCTGTTGAATTATTATCCCTGAAAAGGTATAACCCGTTTCATGAAAATCATTATAATAATCAACCTATGGTTCCTCTGGTTCCTGAATTTCTCCGTAAGATCGGTCATATCCCCTCTCCTCCCGGTCATTGAGGATTATCTTTCGGTTTCCCATGCCCTTGCAGGGAGCCTGTTTTTATATTCATCCTTCGGGTTTACCATTTCAGTGTTTATGGCAGGGCTGGTGTCCAGATACATCGGTTATAAAAGATCGATCCTCTTCTGCTTCCTTGCCCTGATTTTAGCATTAAGCACAATAAGGTATGCCGATACCTACTACCATCTCGCGGCAATCATATTTTTAATGGGGCTCGTGGCGGGAATCTATTTCCCCTGCGCCATTCCCTTCATCACCTCGGTTTTTACGCCCGATAAGTGGGGCAAGGCCATAAGCTTTCATGAAACGGCCCCTCCCTCAAGTTTCTTCATGATTCCTATCCTGGTCGCCCTTGTCCTGAAATTTTTTGACTGGCAGTCTTTTTTTCTCTTCCTGTCCGGCGCCTGCCTGATATTCATTGCCATCTTCTATGTTATCGCCCCTGACCCGCGCCTTCGGAAGGAGCAGAGGAGAAGCTACTCGACCGTCCTTGTGCGCAAGGATTTCTGGTTCATGACCATGCTCTGGATAATCAGCATGATGGCCACAAACGGTATCTACAGCATCGTACCGCTGTACCTGGTAAAGGAAAGGGGCATAGAGTTTGATCTGGCCAATACTATCTTTGGCATCTCCAGGGGTGGTGGCCTGCTGGCAACGATCCTGATCGGATTTTTCCTGGACCGGTTTCCCTTAAAGAAGATCCTGTTAGTTATTATAATAATCACGGGCCTGTCCACCATAAGCCTGGCAATAGTCAATATCTTCTGGTTGCTCGTCGTGGTGCTGTTTATTCAGGCGACCATAAGCATCGTATTCTTTCCCTCTGCCATCCTGACTATCTCCAAGCTGACCGGCATTGAGGAAAGGGGCACATTTGTGGGGTTAACGCTCGGCGTGGGCTCCATATTCGGCGTCGGTATCACCCCTTTGGTCCTTGGGATGGTGGCTGACAGATGGAATTTCCAGACGGGTATTTTTTTCCTGGGGCTGCTCACAATGTTCTCGCCATTACTATTGAGGGGATTTAAAAAGCTATAGGGACCTATTTCGAACGCTCTATTCGGGAGAATGGGGGCCGATACCTTTAAAAAGGAGTCTCGAATATGACCTGGAATACTAAAAAGGAAATAGAGCTCAAGGCAGGTGACGGCCTGATAGTCGTGGATGTCCAGAAGGATTTTCTGCCGGGAGGAAGCCTGGCCGTCCCAGGGGGAGATCAGGTCATACCCGTAATAAATCGATACATCGAGACCTTGAGATCAAAGGGGCTACCCGTCTTCGCCACCAGGGACTGGCATCCCGAAGGGCATTCCTCCTTCAGGTCGCAGGGGGGACCCTGGCCCCCCCACTGCCTGGCGGGCACGGAAGGCGCCGCTTTTCCGCCCGCTCTTCAACTCCCCCCCGATACGGAGTTAATTTCCAAGGGGACGGATATCCACACTGATGCCTATTCCGGTTTTGAAGGGACGGATCTGGATGAAAGGCTGCGATCCAGGGGTGTGGGCCGCCTGTTGATCGGCGGCCTGGCCACGGACTACTGCGTCCTTAACACGGTAAAAGACGGCCTCAAGCTCGGTTACAGGGTGCTCCTCCTGCAGGACGCCATCAAGGCGGTAAACGTCAATCCCGATGACGGGAAAAGGGCGGTTGAAGAGATGGTCAGTCTCGGCGCCCTTCCGATCCAATGGGAGATGATAGAGTGATGGTCTTTAGAAACTTGTGGTAATAAATCTCTTCCAGTCTTCCCTGCATATGACCTGGGTTTACATGATAACCGGTCCTGAATCAGACAACCTTCTATCCTTTGCTATTTTACTGAACACAAGACCGGCCAGGGCCCCTAAAATTAGCGTCATGATGATGACCGGTATCAGGGAAGCTGGCTCTTTCCATCCAATAATTGGCACGCTGGGCAGGAGGCAAAGGACTGATAATAATATGCCCTTTAAGGCCCCGGCCATTTTAAGGTATGAAGTCGCGATCATGAATCCGACCACAACCCAAAGCAGGAATGCAGATATGTTCGCGTCCCATGTGAGTCCCTGGGCCATCATCGGAATCACGTCAATTATGCCGGCCACAATTCCTATCAATAACCCTTTTATAATCCTTGTCTTCATCATATGCACCCCTTCCTCTTTATTCTTCCTTATTTAAGCCCCTATTTCAGATGGATACTTGGAGTCTTAGTAAAGCTTAAAAGTGCAGGCATGGCTGCATTTTTCCAGAATCAGTTCTCCTAATCAGGCTATCCCATGACTCTTTTATCAAGGGGATATCTTTTTAAAAATTCCAAAGGACTTCGCTATGACTTAAAATTATAGGTTTACGCCCATGAACCCCTCGGAATCTCCTGTGAACATATTAAACCTATAATTTTAAGTCATTTCTGACCAACGAGGTAGATATCCCCTTGAGAAAAGGGTCGTGGCCGGATGCCTGACTTTAAAGATCGAAATGTCTCATGTACAGACTTTTAAACATTTCTAAAGATTTAATGCCCAAAAAACAAAAAACCCCATATCTCGCTTACAGATACGGGGTCCTGTCATAAATTCCATAGAGCCCTCAATAGAGGTTTTCAGGATAGTGGTGTCTCTTTGATGAGACAGAAATAATATATGAAAACCCTATAATGTCAAATAATAAGCAGGAAATACAATGGGAGGCCAATCCTTTAATAATCCAATTAAAATGGGAACGATTAATCGCAAAACAGTATTTCCACGGCGTGAGTATATTAGGCCCCATATATTGATTTTTCCCTTGACATACCCCAATATGTTGTTGTAGCTTTTATCTCGTTCTTTAGAGACGGGCTATAATAACCCGGCTGTCCTGAAAATGATAAAATCCATTTCGATATTTATTCCGTCAAATGCCCCCAATACCCTCGAGGTAGCTGAATGTTTGAGAACATTAAGAAGCGTGACGGCAGGATCGTTGAGTTTGTCGCTTCCAAGATCACGTCGGCGGTCGCAAAGGCCGGAAATGCTACAGGTGAATTCGATGAAAGGGAGGCCAAAAAGCTGACCCTCAGGGTCCTGACCCTGGCCCATGAATTGCGTCTCGGACCCGAGCCCGAGGTCGAGGAGATACAGGATATTGTGGAAAGGGTCCTCCTTGATTCCCCCTTTTACAGGAGCGCCAAGGCCTACATCCTCTACAGGGAACAGCACGCCCAGATAAGGGCCATTTCCACCAAGGCGAGTGTCGATCTGGTAGAACACTATATCCAGAAGCTGGACTGGAAGGTCAAGGAAAACAGCAACATGTGCTTTTCCCTCCAGGGGCTCAATAATTATATATCATCGGATGTCACCTCCGAATACTGGCTGAACAGCATCTATCCCCCTGAGATCAGAAATGCCCATAATGGGGGAGATCTCCACATTCACGACCTCAGCCTCCTCTCCGTCTATTGCGTGGGCTGGGACCTGAAGGACCTTCTTGTGAACGGTTTCAGGGGCGTGGAGGGCAAGGTGGAGAGCGGGCCGCCGAAGCATTTGCGTTCCGCCCTGGGGCAGATAGTGAACTTTTTCTACACACTCCAGGGGGAAGCCGCGGGCGCCCAGGCCATTTCCAATTTCGACACCCTTTTAGCCCCCTTTGTACGCTATGACAAACTGGGTTACAGGGATGTAAAGCAGGCCCTCCAGGAATTTGTTTTTAACATAAACATCCCTACAAGGGTGGGTTTCCAGACCCCCTTTACAAATATTACCATGGACCTCTATGTGCCCTCCATTCTTCGGGACCTTCCCGTAATCATCGGGGGCAGGGAACGCGAAGAAAGGTATTCGGACTTCCAGGGTGAGATGGATATGATCAACAGGGCATTTGCCGAGACTATGATGGAGGGCGATGCCAGGGGCAGGGTCTTTACCTTTCCCATCCCCACCTACAATATCACAAGAGACTTCGACTGGGATAATCCAAACCTGGAGACTGTCTGGAAGATGACCGGCAAGTACGGCATTCCCTATTTTTCCAATTTCGTCAATTCGGAAATGTCACCCGAAGACGCCCGATCCATGTGCTGCCGCCTCCGTCTTGACAATCGCGAGCTGTTAAAGAGGGGGGGAGGCCTCTTCGGCGCGAACCCCCTTACGGGCTCCATCGGGGTGGTTACAATCAATCTGCCGAGAATCGGTTATCTCTCTAAGAACGAGAAAGACTTTTTTGAGCGCCTTATAGGCATGATGATCCTGGCAAAGGAGAGCCTGGTTATAAAGAGGAAGGTCCTTGAAAGGTTCACCGAAAGGGACCTCTACCCCTATTCCAAATTTTATCTGAGGGAAGTCAAGGGAGGCACGGGTCTCTACTGGAAGAATCACTTCTCCACCATAGGAATTATAGGCATGAACGAGGCCTGCCTCAACCTCATGGGGGTTGATATTGCCAGCGAGAAGGGCAGGAAGTTTTCCATAAAGGTAATGGATTTTATACGGGAAATGATCGCGGAGGTCCAGGAGGAGACAGGCGATATCTTTAACCTGGAGGCAACCCCTGCAGAGGGGACATCCTATCGCCTTGCCATGATCGACAAGGAAAAGTTCCCTGAAATCATCTGCGCCAACGAGGAGGAATACGAAAAGGGCGCCGAGCCCTTTTACACAAACTCCACGCAGCTTCCGGTCAACTACACGGATGATATCTATGAGACCCTCATGCTCCAGGATGAACTCCAGACAAAATATACGGGCGGGACCGTCATGCATATATACCTTGGAGAGAACATAAGCGATACAAGGGCCGTAAAGGACCTTATAAAAAAGATCGTCACGGGATTCAGGCTTCCTTACCTCACGCTGAGCCCGACCTTCAGCGTCTGTCCTTCCCATGGTTATCTCGAGGGGAAAAAGGAGAGGTGCCCGTTCTGTAACGACGAGACTGAGGTATATTCAAGGGTAGTGGGATATTTAAGGCCCGTAAAGCAGTGGAACAACGGCAAGCAGGCGGAGTTCAAGATGCGGAAGACCTTTAAAGTGGCGTGATGAACCACTCAACCACTTAACCACTCAACTAATAATTGGTGAAATATGAATCTTGGTGGTTTACAGAAGAATTCACTCATAGACTATCCCGGCAAACTGAGCTGCGTGATCTTTCTGTCGGGTTGCAACTTCGACTGCCCCTATTGCCATAACCCTTCACTGGCAAAGGGTTGTTCAGAATGCCCCGCTTCATTGAGAGACGATGTTCTTGAGGATTTCCTTGAAAGCCGGAGGAATTTTCTGGACGGTGTTGTCATTTCCGGTGGAGAACCTACAATCCAGAAAGATCTCTTTCTGCTCTGCGAGAGGATCAAAAGCCTGGGTTATCCCATAAAACTGGACACAAACGGCAGCAGACCCTTTGAACTGCAGATGCTTATTGAGCAGGGACTCGTTGATTACGTCGCCATGGACATAAAGACCTCTCCCTTGAATTACGATCCCCTGTTTCAGAAGGACTTTGATCCGGAAGACCTCCTCACAAGCATAGGAGTTGTCATGGAGTCGGCGCCGGACTATGAGTTCAGGACCACGTGCGTGAAGGGATTTGTGGATGAGAGGATTATCGAGGGCATAGCAAAACTGATAAAAGGCGCGAAGCTCTACGCCCTCCAGCAATTTCACGTCGCGGAAATGCTCCATCCTGAGATGATCCAAGACGACGCCCCGGGTTACCCGGAGGAAGACATGATGCGCTTCAAGGCAATCGTCGAGCCGTGGGTTCAGGAGTGCGTGGTCCGGTGAGATTAACAATACCCATTTTTAACGATTCCCCATGACAGAGTGACCGTAAACAACTATCTTCCTGTCCGCGATTAACGACCACCCGTTTCTCCAATCGTATTCCTCTAATCCAGAGGGCATGGGATTTACCCTGATTACGCACATCCCTCTTACGCTTTTCCCAGCGTTATGATCAATGTCCTGATCAAAGTCCCACTCGTCATTATAAGATCTCGATTTTGAACCGCGGTCCGGCCTGCCGGGTATTTTTTGGGGTGCTGCCAGCCGGTAGGGGCCGTCACCGGCGAGCCTGCCTGTTCTTGATTGATAATATGCGGAATCCAAATCCTTGCCGCCCATCTCGTATGCGATCATGAGCCACACAGGGTCGGGCATTTCACTCTTGTCTTTTAGGCCCATTGGAAGCCTGTCTGGATATTTGACAAAATCTCTCTCGGGGTCCCCGGATCCAGGAATAAGGCGGAATACCCCTTTAGGAAACTCATTTAAGACCTCTTCCAGGCCAAAATCCTGGCTGTATCCGTCCGGGGCGAACACGGTTATACCTGTGGCCCCCTTGAGATCAACGCCGGCGTCTTCAAGGAGGTCCTTGACCTTGACGCCTGAATAGAAAACGTATTCGTCATAGTGCTGTTTATGGGTGTTCATTAACAGAAATTGTCTGTGGACAGGCAGGCTAATGATTCTGTCCCTGTCAAGAACGACTGAAGGGGTAAGGGGTTGTTTCGGTCTGCTCGCAGGATCACCGGGATACCTTAACCCGGCAATCTCCGCTTCATTGGAATATCCGTCACCGTCAGCATCACTCTTTTCTATTTCACGCAAGGCATTCTCCGTCCTGCCGGAGCTTTTATAGGCCTTTCCATAGGCGTTCAAAGTATCCTCAAAGGACTTTGGAACGCCGGATTTATAATTTCCGGTCGGGAAAGGAATCATATGGCAATATTCGCAGGTATTATATACCCGTTGCGTGTCAGTTCCTTCCACTCCCGCCCTGTGACATGTCTGGCAGTCATCCAGACGTGTCCCAACTATTGCTGGATATACCCTTGCGAAGTTGTTGGCGTCTTTATCGTTTTCATGTCCCTTATAGGCGCGGGAGGAGACAGGATCCTGGGCACCTGCCCCCGTAATTGTAAAGAAAATAATTGTCATGGCAAAGGCAAGGTGAAAAAGGCCGGTCTTTAGGCTCGACAACAGGATGACGATTATCCTTAATAGAGGAGGGTAGCCCCCATCATTGACGATAACATGGACGTTTAATTTTTTCATAGTAACCCCTTATCAACGATTTTGAATTAGATTCTTTTCTAATCAGATCTATTTATCAGCCACTTTTAAAAAATAATCAGGACATTATTTTTAAGGGACTTATTTAATTACACGATAACAGCGTATATCCACCCATAATCATGAGGATTACTCCGGCGACTCGCTGAAAAAACATATTGCCCCTGGGCGCTATGCCTTTAAATTTTTTAGACAATATCCCGGCCAGCCCGGCAATTGCTATAAGCGGTGATATCATCGTGCCCACACCGAAAAATATCATCACTATGCATCCGGTGAGTGCCGCCTTTAATTGAAGACAGTAAGTCATCATGGCCAGAAGGGGGGGACATGGCATAGCGCCGAAAATGATGCCCGCAACAAAAAGATGCACCGAGGAATTAAAGATTAGGCTGTGGCTTCGTCCTTCCTTTGATGCTATTTTTTCGCACTCACGGCCCTGTCTCGTCATTTTAATGCAAAGAATCAAGCCCAGTATCAAAAAGAAACCACCGGACAAGGCGACAACTGAAATCCCATGGCTTTTCAGGTTAATAGTCACGCCCAGATTAGCAGATAACATCCCCAGTGCCATAAATGTGACTATCCTTCCGAGCGTAAAAAGCGCATATGAACGAAGGCCGTCGCTCATTCGGTTACCGGTTCCCATCACATAGGTGGAAAGGAATGGGGCGCATCCGGCCAGGCAATAACTTGAGCCGGTAAAAAGGCCAACGACAAGTGCCGTTGTATAGGGCATGGCAAAAATGTTGGTCATTATGCCCCCTGTCTGTTCGCGGCTATAAGGGCCGCACCGATAGCCCCATTAATTTGTGGATACTGAGAGACGTAGACATCCATCATTAGTTCATTTTCAAAGGCCCACTTAAGGCCGGGATTGCATCCTCCCCCGCCCGTAAGCAGGACATCCGATTCTATCCCCACCTTTTTTGCCATACGGACAATCCGGTTCGCCATGGAGTTGTGAATTCCGGCGACAACATCACTTAGATCTTTTCCACGGGCCAGAAGAGATATAACTTCCGACTCGGCAAAAACAACACATGTACTGTTTATTGCGCATGGCTTGCGTGCTTCAAGGGCTAAGGGCCCGAGTTTATGCACATCCATTTGTAGAACCCGCGCCAGTGCTTCCAGAAATCTTCCTGTTCCCGCGGCGCATTTGTCATTCATCACAAAATTAGTTATCTTTCCATCCTCACCAAGAGAAATAACCTTGCAATCCTGCCCGCCTACATCGATGACGGTCCTGATCCTGTAATCCGAATGGGCCGGCCAGGTGGCACCCGCTGCGTGGGCCATTATTTCAGTTACATTATCACCGAGGTTTTCAACCATTCTCCTCCCATAGCCGGTGGCTATGATCAGGGATAATTCAGATGGATGGATATCAATATCCCCGCATACGGCATCAAGCAATTCCTCCGCTGTTCTCTTGCCGTTTATACCGGTAGGCCTTACCCTGAATGATACCAGGCGTCTGTCTTTATCCATAACAGCCACTTTGACATATGTGGAGCCTGAATCAATCCCTGCGTAATACTTCAATCCTCACACCCCCCTTTCTTTTTTCCTTTCAATACCTCTATAAAGGCCTCTATTCTGGTGCGTAATTGTTCTATATCTTCTGGATTATAGTCCGTTTCTATGCGAACAACAGGGATATCAAGGGCCTTCATGCAATCTTCAACCCTGACCAACTCGAAATCATAGATAATGCATCCCTTCAGGATATGATAGACTATGCCGTCAATATTAAAGGCCCTAACCATCTCCACCAGTCTATACAGCCTGTCCTCGTTTGGTGAAAAAGATGGGCATATACATGGCATAATATAGCGAGACGCAAGGGCCGAAAGCATTTCCCTCATTGTAGACTCTGTCGTACCAACAGGATCATAAAGATACCGGTCGCCCAGACATGATTCATCCACAGCAATAATGCCCCCCATTTCCTCTATAAGAAGAGGGAGCTTCCAGTTTGGAAACACAGATGGACATGAAGCAAGCATGATGCGAGGGGTATTTTCCGGACATACGGAATATCCTTTATGGCAACGAATTGACAATTCGTCATTCAGCCTTTCCATGGCTACCGTCCATTCAGAAGCAATATCAAAGGCAAAGGAATGTATGGCAAGGGCCGCATCTTTACCAAAGATTACCGGCTTTGATCCCATTCTGTAATCATAAAGCCTTCTGGCTTGATGCTGGGCCCGTCCTATGAGCGCAATGGCGTCCCTAAGCGACTTTCTGCTGATTCTGTTTCCAGTGAGAGATTCCAGATTTTTTTTCAGGATGATAATTTGTTCATACCAGACTTCCAGCAATATCTCTTCGTCTTTTATGTGCGGCACCTCTATTGCCCAGACTGTCTTGAACCTGGAAAGCTCTTCAGCCATTTTCCTCTTTGAATCACAGGTGGTTGGAACAATAACCACATCGCATGCCTCGTAAAGGGAGGGAACCCCCTCCTGCGTACAGCCGATTGAAGCCTTAACTACCGGACACGTATCCCTTGGCGCTATTTCATCACCAATGGATGAGCCCTCATAGGAACCGCCCGAAAGGCGGACCGGAACAGCCCCAGCAGCATAAATAAGCTCTTCGGGAACCATCATGCAGTAGACGCCTACAAGGGGAGCGTGATTATTGCCGTTTCTTTTCAGTAAAGGAGTTATATCATTGTTACAAAAGATTGTGCGCATCAGATCAATAAAGTAATCCATTGATAGGGGGAAATGTTCTCCTTGTTCAATGGCGGCAAGGACCGCCTCAGCGGAACGAGATATTTTATTGGCGAAGCGCTGTTTTTGTTTTTCCAATTAATTTCACCTTTTTCTTATGATTTTTAGGCTGCCGCCTAATAAATCCATTCCGGCTTGATTTATAAAATGCCTTCCCCATAAAAAATACTTTAAGCGCATCATTTTCAGGGCAGAACTCGACGCATCGGAGGCACATAATACACTCCGCAGATGTTATGTCTTCCTTTTCTCGTTCCATATAGACTTGCTCAACTTCCATAGGACAGACGTTATAACAAATTCCACATCGGGTGCACCGGCCCGCATCTTTTTTAAGCCTCATCAGGGTAATCTTCCTGTAAAAGGAAATGAGAAGGACCATGGGGCAATAGGCGCAAAAAAATCTTCGTTTCATAAATGCCCCGAAAATCGTAAGGGCTGAAAATACCGCCCCGGTAACTGACATGGTAAGGGCCGTAGAGTTTTTAAAATCTATTCCCATGCGAATAGGATCACCCGCAACCAGCGGCATTATATACCGTGCCGGGCACCAGTCGCAGAAGGGGGTTATCATTTCCCTCGCCACATTGGGCGCTAAAAAAGGAAAAGCAACCCACAGGGGGACCAGCAGGGTTATAAAAAGAAATATCCATTTGATGGACGTAAGCTGCTTCCTCAGACGTCGAGGGAATCGAATGTAATCCATGCGAAGCTTCCTGCGCAACAAGTCTAAGACATCCTGTATGAACCCCATCGGACAGATCCAGCCGCACCATATACGTCCCAGAATAACTATGAGTATTGAAAAAAACAAAAAGGTAATCACAATGGACTTGTATCTCTGCAACTCACCACTCTCGAGGGCCGATTGCAATGGGTATAAGAAACAGACACCGGCATTACCCTGGCCAATAAAATTGCAGGAGAAGGTGGGGAGAAAGTCCCCCAGATATATGCCTATGAATCCTCCAAAAGTAAGTGTAACAAATGATATGATAAGGATTATCCAGCGAAGTGACGAAACTCTCATGATATTGGCTTTGAAATTTTACGGTTTTTAAAACATGCGAAAAGGGCCTTCTTTCGCCGTGACTTAATAAAATAAGACACCGCAATCAGGACCAACAGAAATACAAGGCTCGCAATAGACCAGAAGATGAGCACCCCGTGCCAGCTTCTCCATTCTGGCCAGGGAGGATCTATCAGCATGGGAAGTGTAGCGATATGATATTCATTCCGATCCCTGTCAAGATAAGCGGCGACATATAGATAGGTCTCCCATCCCTGACCTTCAGGGGGGATAATCTTAAACCGCCCATTTTCATCGGTAACAAGTGATTTTTTCCAGCCGTTCTCGGTCAGCACAGTTACCTGGGCATTGGCGACCGGTTCACCCCGGTATATTACTTCCATTCCATAGGACCGATTGGCAATCTGGATTGTTCCGATATACTGTGATGCCCGCGAAGGCGCTATTTCAAGTGCAATTTCCGGAGTATTCAGAAAAAGCGTCTGGTCAGTGTCCATTGATGCCCCCAGATGCCAGTGCCCAATGATATTTTTTGGATAGATAAGCAGTTGTTCCCCTATCCCGTCATCGTCCACATCCCTTATTCCCGCCTTAATGGAGCTTGAAATCAAATAGAACCCGTTCAGATCAGATCCCTGCGGGATATACAAAAATTTATCCCCGTTATCCTTTGACAAATTCAATTCCAATAATTTACCATCCGGCGCCTTAATCCATGTCCTAATTTCCGATGGATGCATGCTTCGATTATCCGCAATCGAGGAATTACCGGGAGCAGGAAAGGTATTATGCCGTAATAAAAGACGCTTTGGTTTTGCCAGCGCGGCCATAAGCAGGTTTCTTTCGAGCCTAACTTGTGAGACATCTTTTGATGGGTCATCGTATTTGTTAATATAATCACCGGCATCTTCGAGCTCCCACCAGATAATATCATCCATCGGCAAAGCGTCACTAATGCCCCAGGAGGACGAAAGTAAAAATGCCACGAAAAGTATTTGATATCTTAAGTTCATGAATTACGCCGGAGAATCTTTGCAGATCCAATTCCCCATTATCACAGAAAAAATTCCTATTTCCTGATGTACCCTGGCGGAGTCGTTTGCATCTTTGTCGTTTTCATGTCCCTTATGGGCGCGGTGGGAGACAACTTCCTGGGTGCTTGCTGATAAAGTTCCATAAAGAAAGATTGTCATCACAAACATGAGCATAAAAGAGACGCGCTTTATCCTGGATAATTGACTCATTTTGCTACCCTAACAAAGATTAAAAATATTCGAATTGAAAGATAAGCGTTCCTTCCGGATTGTTCATACGACAGGTAAAGGATTAGATTCTGTACAAAAGAAAGTAGAAGACTGTCCCGGGATTTTTCTCCGGAACAGCCTCCTGTTTTTGGGAAAGGACTATCAAACAAATCGAATTTTTAAGCCATCGGATTAAACCGGCCTTCAGGCCGGCCTGAGAACCCTAAAATTTGCCCAGGATGCCCAGGAAATAGGTCCTGCCTTCCCGAGGAAACCCATAGGCTGTCTCATAGTTCTTGTCGAAGATGTTCCGGACGCCGAATTCAACGTGGGTCTTTTCAGAGGACCCGGCAATAGCCTTGAGATCCGCTGTCCAGTAATCATCAAGCTCGACCCAATCATTGTTGTTTTTCTGTTGCCATTGACCTTTACTGTATTCAGCTTTGGCAAACAGAGAAATAAGGTCATTTATCTTAAAGAGATCGCTTATATAAAACTTGTGTTTAGGGGACTCGGCGATATGGGGTTCAGGATTCGGCGACTTGTCTTCCGTGTCCAGATAGGTGTAATTGGCCTCGGTAATATTACCCGGAAAATACTCAGTTTTAATGATGAATTCAAATCCCTGATACCGTGCCTTGCCGACGTTGTCATAAAAATTATTGCCCCCTACAGTAGTCCTGACAATGAGATCTTTGATATCGGAATAAAAGATATTCAGGCCCACGTTGCTTTCCATGGCAAGAGGTCTTTCCAAACCGACTTCATAGTTGGTGGATTGCTCCTTTTTCAGGTTCGGGTTTGGTGTAGCCGTGCCAAGATAGGATGAATACAGCTCGTTCAGTGTTGGGAACCTTGTCTTCTTGGCGACGGAGGCGTGGGCCTTGGTCTCATTTTCGAACCTGTAGACAAGGCCGCCCTGTCCGTTCCAGGAACTGTCGTCATCCCGCAAATTACCGCCGTCCGCATATTTGGGCTTTTGGAGGTCATAACTTGTGCCCAGTACGAAGGCGAGGTTCTTATTGAATTTTATGTCATCTTCGAGACCATAGGAAAATATTTCACCTTCATACTTTTCCCAGTTTAGACCGAGGTTATCCTGTTCCGTGTGCACATCATCCTTGTAATGAAAGGCGAAACTGAGGGTGTTCTTATCAAAATAGGTGGATCTTAACACCACTGATGCACCATCCGTGTAGTCGTCATATGTGCTGTGGAAGGATGACCTGCGGGCTTGAGTCGTGTAAGTGGAGTCATCATAGGCGTCAAGCACATTAAGATAGGTATCGTGAAACAGCCTGGTATTGGCGGACAGGCTGTTTGTAATTCTGCTGTCTCCGATCAAATAATAGGTCGTCTTTATCCAGTCCGTAAATCTCCAGTATCGCTGCCGTTCAGCTGGATAAATATTGGGAGGCAGACCCTTTTCACTGGCAGCACGTTGAACGCCTAAGGCGTATTCATGGCCCTCGGCCGGCATAAACCCCACTTTAAATGATCCTGAAATACTTTCAATATCCGAATTATCCCTGATGCCCCCGTCTTCATAGTAACCCGCGACAGGCATGGGCACGAATTTGCCGGACATCCTGTATCCGTTGGAATCCAGTCCCGAAAGCCCGGCCATAACATAGAAGCGGCCCTGCCTCGATCCCAGGTTCAGGTATCCGTTCTGGCCGTTTTGATTCATTTCAACATGATACGAACCTTCAATGGGCTTCTGGGGTTTCATGGAAACGATATTTATCACTCCGCCCATGGTATTTGGACCATAGAGCACTGAGGCAGCGCCCTTGGTCAATGTGATCTGGGAGATGTTGCCTGTCGAGAGCTCGCTGGAATCCACATACCCGTCATTGGGTATGTAGAGCGGGATACCGTCGTAAAACACAGGGACATACCGCTGATTGAAGCCCCTCACGTTAAGATAGGCCTCATTCCTTGTGCCCACTGAAACGGAAACGCCGGGAAGCGTCTCGATCGCCTTTGAGACATCCGTGGCGTTATCAAGATCTATCTGATCCTTGCCCAAGGTCTCAACCGTGGTTACCTCCGTGATGGTCTCGGCCTCTCCCGTGACAACCACTTCTCCGAGGTTGAAGACCTCCCCCTGAGCGACATCCTTGTCTTCAGCCCACGCGGACCAGTGGAAGAGACAGAGAGTCATTATCGCTCCCAAAACAATCTTCAGCCGAAAAAACTTTTTCATCACTCTTTCCTCCTTTTATATGTCTTGTTTTCTATATATCCGGGGTGATATATGAATAATCCGAAAAAAAGGGCCTCACCCTTGATAAAATGCCCTTTTTCCATGCCAAACCCGGACATTTAATAATGCCTTTAAATTACCTCCTGTCTGTGTTTTAAATGAATTGAAAATCTGGATTAATAATAGTAGGTGCTGTTACTTTTTGGTCCTTTCCACAGCAATAAACGCATAAACATAATGTTATTATCTGTCCATTGTCAAGATAATTATCTTGTGAATAAATAAGAAGATCATCCATCAAAATTAAACAACTAAATATTACTATTTATAACTATTAATAACCGTTAGATTCTTCCTATTATGAATTAATCTGCTGTCCTGCCCTAAAATCCTGTCATTCCGCAACAATTACAACCCCGCCGAAGGCAGGATCTCCGTTTCGCTGTAACAATCCGCATATTTTTCAGAAATTACTGTTTTTGAGGTGCGGACCTATCCCGGCGGTTGAACAGCCGGAGGGCCATGTCCTTCAATTGGGGGGAGCATCTGGCCGGCTCAAAGACGCGATCCCTGGTCAGGGCCCGCCAGAATGGCGGGAGCGAGCCGATGTGGTTTACCATGCCGCCGGTCTTGTCCGGGGCCACGAAATAGACCTTTCTGATCCCGGTATTGATAATGCGTGTGAGGCACATGGGGCAGGGTTCCACGGAACTGTAGAGTACCAGACCCTCGTAGTACTGTCTCGGGTTGCCGGGGTTCTCTTTTCGATCAGGCCTTATCCGGAGCCGGTCTTCAAACCGGTTTAAGAGGTCCATTTCAGCGTGCCGGTCGCTCTGGAAAAAGGGAGAATATTGCCTGTTATGGCCGCGTTCGATCACTATACCGTCTATTTCACGGACAAGGCAGGCCCCGATCCCGCCGTTTTTTTCCCTTGCGGCGACGATCGCTTCCATGATCGTGATAATGGAGAAAGGGTCATCGGGGTACCGCGGATCAGGGGTAAAGGCATTTACCTGTTTTTCAATTTCGTCGAGGTCATTAACAGATGTGTTATCATGCGGTCCTGAAAAGGCCGGAATAGCAAGATTTGTCAAAAAAATGCCTGTAAATATCAGGCAAAAATAAAAAACCCTGATCAAAAATTTACTCCTCATAGACTCTGCTCCTTTTCTGCTATTAATTTCAATTAAGTACTGGAATAATCTCCTTGAAGAGTATATGTACAAAGTGATAGAAGTTGTGTCAATAGGGATATATGTTAATAAGAACGCCCTGGAACCAGTTTATGAAATCTTAGGCACTGGGAGGTAGTCGAAATAATGATAAAAGACGATATCGTGCTGCGTCCTGTCGGGGAGGTGGTTTCTGATGTTCTAAAGCCCCTGGACATGCCCATGACAGGAAAAATAGCAGTAATAAAGATCTATCCCGAATTTGTCCCGGCCCTATACAAGCTGGAAGAGAATTCCCACCTGTGGATACTTTCATGGTTCCATCTTGGAGACAGGGGGCTTCTTCGGGTCGCGCCCGCCAGGCTCAACAAGGGCCTGCCTGAAAGAGGGGTGTTTGGCCTGCGCTCCTTTGGCCGGCCCAATCCCCTGGGACTCTCCCTTGTACGGCTCCTGAAGGTCGATGATAATTTCCTCCATGTGGCCGGGTTTGACGCAATAGAGGGAACGCCTGTAGTGGATATAAAGCCCTATTTTGAGCAGGATATTGTCTTTTCACCCGTGACCCCCTATCTGCGGCCGGAAAACCTTGAGGTGAGACGAGAAATGTTCCGGAAAGAGGCCCTCTCCCACCATCAGGAAGATTGTATATGGCTGAAAGCAGGGGTGAAGCTGGCGCTGATCGCGGATGAGCGATTCGGGCAGATACAGTCATCCGATCTGAGAGTGGAGGCGACAGGTCCCGCTTGCCTCGCGGACGTGCTGCAGGGGCTTACGCGAGCGAGGTTTGCCAATCCCCCGAGATTCGCCTTCAGGCCGGACTCGGAAAGGGTGGAAACCCGGTGGACAAAAGGAGGGACTGTCATGACAGCGAGGCTCAGAGATGTCCCTGACCCGGATGATATAGAGAAATTAGGGGATGATGAACTTTTTGAAATTGAGGTTCGTAAAACTACCTGAATATGGCCTGCTGTCTCTGGAACTCCTTGAGGCCTCGCTCCATGTTCCTGTCGTTTGCCATGCTGAATTCAAAGCGGGCCGGGTCGGTTATCCTGTGCGAAAGGATAGAATTGACGCCCTTTTCAAAAAAGACATCCGGAATCAGGGAGGCGCTGGGGCCGTACAGTCCTATATGTCGCGCCTTTGACGCGTAGTTCATCAGATCGTTAAAGGTGTTATTCAAAAGGGATGAGGCTGTAATAATGGCCACATCCGATTTTCCCAGCACAATTTCATTATCGATCGCTTCATGGAGGAAGAAGATATTGGGCCCGTATTCGATCTCACGGCCGATGATCGTGGTCTGCAAACGATGAAGGGGCCTCAAGTCGGTCACGTGCAATTCCCTGGATATTTCACTCAGCATCCTGGCCATCCCCCCGTATCCCACGAGGGTCACGACATCCTCCTTTCTCACTATCTTTTTCATAAACCCGGGATCTTCCTCTACATTGAAGCCCCTTTTCAAAAGTGACCGGGGTGAAATGAGAGGTTGTGAAAGGGCGTTAATTGCCGCCATTCCAAGGGATCTTGCATACATGTTTTCTGATTTCAGGTGCTCGCCGGCGATGTCAATCAGGGTTTTTCCTATCAGGGACCTGAGGTCTTCAGGATCCATTTCCGGGCTATCGTAAAGGTGATGTATGCCCGTGAAACTGATGGCCATACCGCACTGTACCCCTGTACCGATTAGAATGGTCCATCCGGATTTTATGCCTATTTTCTTGAGTATCCCGGGCTCAAGGCCTTCCTCTTGATAGAGGACCTTTAAACGAAGGAGCGTCTCTCCCAAAAAATCAAATCCTGTCATCTGATATCTCCATCATTGCTTCAATAAACCGGTGAGCAGAATCTTATTTTATCCCCGCCATCGCCTGCCGATATGACCCTTACCCTGATGCCGTAAACCATGCTCAGGTTCTCTTCGGTCATGACCTCCGAAGCCGGCCCCAGAGCGATAAATTTCCCCTCATTCATCAGGACGGTCTTGCCCGTAAAGAGCCATGCATGATTCGGGAAGTGGGTTGTTATTATTATGGTAAGGCCCTCTTCGGAAAGCCGTTTCACGGTCCTTAATACAATCGCCTGGTTCTTCAAGTCAAGGTGCGAGGTGGGCTCGTCCAGGAGAATGACATCCGGCTCCTGGCACAGAGTGCGGGCGATAAGTACAAGCTGTCTCTCCCCGCCGGATATCTCCGTGTAACGTTTATTTGCAAGGTGAGAAATCCCAAGAGAGGTCATTATATGCTGCGCGAGACGTGTATCGGCTGCGGAGATGATTGTGGAGCACAGGATGATAAAGCCCTTTAGCATTTCCGTGTTTATCCCCATCGCCCTGGCCTCCCTGTCGCCCATGGAAAGTATATTGATCCTCCAGCGGACCAGGATGAGACCCGTAACTCCTGCCGCTATTGCGGGCAGGGTCCAGGCAAGGTCGCTAAGCCGGACATGACCCAGGCTCCCCATCAGCCAGAATACAATGGCCGGCAGCTTGTCGTCCGTGTCGGCGCTGTACTTCAAGAGGGAGATCAATGCCTGAAAAAATGCCGAAACCACTACCCCGGAGAGTACCAGCATCAGCATGGGTGTCGTGCGATAGACCCTGCTCAGAAAGTATGTGAGGGTCACTGCTATCAGGCCGCCGAAAAAGGCGAAGGTCTGGAGCATCAGGTTGGACGCGTTCATCATTATAGCCACGGCCGCCCCGAACCCTGCCCCAGAGGAGACGCCCAGGAGATACGGACTGACCAGGGGATTATGGAACATCCCCTGGAATCCCGCGCCCGAGATGGACAGCCCGGCACCCACGGCGACCGCCATCAGTGCCCTGGGGAGGCGTATGCGAATTACAACCGCCTCAACCGTGTCGGCCCATGTGGGCTCGAAGGGGAGGCCGAAGATCTTGAGGCCTAGGATCTTGAGTACGGTAACGGGGTCGATAAAATACCGTCCCAAAAAGAGCGACACAAAAAATAAAAACAGGGGCAGCAATGCAATCCCTGCAATCCTCTTTTTCGACGGGAGATCTTCATCTATGGCGCCTCTCTCGGAAATATCACCCGTATCCTTCAGAATTCCCTGTTCAATCATTGATCGCCTGGTCGGCCTCCTCGGTTGTCAGATCAAAATCATAGAAGTTCCTGAAATAGAATTTCAGCTCCTTGGTCATATCCACATCCCTGAAGAGCTCCGGGTGGAGTTTCTGCGCGGCCCAGAGATAAAAGACCGGGGCGCTTGTCCCCTTATCAAGAAAAAAGACGCCGGAGGGAATGCGATAAACATGATCGTTTTTAACGGCCGGCAATGAGGCCCATACGGGTTCTGTCTTGAGCTCCTTTATTACCTCTTTGGGCTTTTGTCCGTGATTATCAACAATAATAAATTCAGGGGCCCAGGCCAGGATCTGCTCTCTGGTTATTTCGGGGAATTCCCCCGGACCTTTGACCCCAAGGAACCTTCCCCCGCACAGATCGACTACAAAGGGATTGCTGTTAAAGGCGCCCCATGTCGCCAGGATGTTGCTTCCCCAGCTATTCCCTATATAGACACCCGGCCTCTTTTCGGCGGGAAGGGAGGAAGTACGTTCGCGGATAAAGGATACCTTCTCGTCATAGTATTTTTCCCACCTGTGAAAGCGCTCAGGGGCATCACCGCCCAGGACCTTGGCCAGGAATTTTAATTTTTTCTTCTCATCACGAATAGACTCGTCCAGATCCTTTGGTTCCGTGGCCGACCAGTTCACAACAATGGCGGCGATACCGGCCGCGTCAAATTTTTGCAATTCCTGCGGGATATTCCAGTAGATGACGACCTCAGCCCCGAGCCTTAAAAATTCCTCGATGTTCACCGGGCTCTTGGGTCCGACCTTGGATATCACCTTGTAATTTTTAAGGTCAGGGTTGGTCAGGTTGGCCAGGGGATAGGAAAATTTGTGGTGTTCCCTGACAAGATAGATCTGATCCTTGCCGCCGAGGGCGAAGACCATCTCATAGGAAGGGCCCTGCATACAGGCTATCTTTGTGACCCTGTCCGGGATATCGACCCGCCTGCCCGCCATATCAACCACCTGGCGGGCCTCGGCCTGCGACATTTTTATGAAGATGCCAGGACTGTTCCCCGTAATAATGAACATGACAATCAGGCATAAACCGAATTTTAAAACGTTTTTCATAATGTCTTCTCCTTTAACACCTAATCTGCAGATTATAGGATCGCTTCGCGATTCTGTACAACGCGGCTTGTCTGCCTCCGGCAGGCGTCACCGCCCTAAAAAAGAAATTCACAAGCTATTAAACTATCCAGGGATTCCTTAACCCTTAACCTCTAATCCCTAACCCTTAATCCCTAACCCATGAACCCTACACCCTGAGCCTTACGCCCTGCGCCCTTTTTTTTCACACATCCCAGTAAACGAGGGCGGTCCTCACTTCCACTGGCCAGACAAATCGCCCGTCAACCTCTTTCAAACCATTTTCCAGGAGCTTTTTCAGGTACCCATCATGGTCGGTCCCTTCTGCAACCCCGAAACGCGCCCTGATCTCATTCAGGGCTTCATCAAAGCTGTCATTGGTCCAGGCCGGCCAGAGCCCCTTGCCCTCCATAAGGACACTTGGGTACATACTCATCTGGAGCATGGCGTTATAGGCGACCTGAAAGTTGGGGCTGTCGTTGGGCTGGCCCCATATGCGTGTGGCCGCTTGGGCCATGAGACCGTTGGGGTCCGGGGCACGAAGGAGCATAAAACATGTGCGTCTCGTGGCCTTGGTCATGGCATTGACAAACCTCCGGAGGTCTGCGTACCCGTAGACAGAATGGGAAGAGAGTGAAAAATCATGGGGAGGGACATCTGTTTCAGGCCAGCTTCCTTCCAGTATCTCGACATTTTCAACCCCTTCTTTTTTAAGATTTTCCTGAAAGACCCTTCTCATCCCGGCGGAGGGCTCTATTGCCGTGATCTTACGGGCGGCCCTTGACATAAGGATGGCCCATGATCCCGTGCCCGCGCCAATGTCAAGGAATGTGGCGTCCGGCGATGAGGAGAGCCTTGAGAAAATAAAGTCCCGGTGGGGATCGGGCCTGGACCAGCGTTCCTTGACCTTGGCGTCAAACCCCTTTGCCCTTTCTTTCCACCGGTCCTCTTCTCCCTTTTTCTGTTTCTTGTCTCGATTCCAATATCGATGCTGTCTCTCCACAAGCTCTTGCCAGAGCCTCAGCCAGTCCGTAACCTTTTCCATTGTGTACTACCTTTCTGTATATTTAGTGTTCTTCCTTTTTTACAATTAAAGCCCTTCTCCTAATAGATTTGGAGAAAGTGGCCAAGGATTCGAGTGTTGTTAATTCCCTAAGAAGGTAAAGAACAACATTACTCCAGTCCGAGTCCAGAATCCCTTGAATTCACTGGATTCCTGCTTTCGCAGGAATGACTGAAAACGGTAATCATAGCAATTCAGCAAGAAGATCTTTTTATAATATTTAGGCATTTCACTCGAATCCTTGAACCCTGGACCCCTTGAACCCTATTATACACCCACCCTTCCTGCTCCAATCACCCTATGGCCTATCAGAGTTAATATTATTGTAAAATACCCCCTATCACGGCACAAGCACCACCGGCCTTTCCGTCATGTCCAGGACCTGCACCTCGGTCCCATAGGTCATTGAGAGATTCCTTGAGGTCAGGACAGACCTGAGGGGCCCCGCGTTCAGGACAATCCCTTCACGCAACAGAACCACATAATCCGCTATTGATGCCGCGGCATTGGGATCGTGGGTCGTAAAGATAATTGTCTTCTCCTTCCGGCTCAGGAGTCGCATCAGATCAAGCACGCGCCTGGTATTGGCGATATCCAGATGCGACGTGGGCTCATCAAGGAGCAATATTTCAGTCCCCTGGGCAAGGGCCCTCGCTATGGAGGCCATCTGGCGCTCCCCACCGCTCATGGATGGGACGGACCTGAATCGCAGGGACGAAAGGCCTGTCGTATCTATGGCCTCCCCGGCGATCTCGCGGTCCCTTTCCCCGGGCAGCTCCAGGAGGCCCAGATGGGGCGCCCTCCCAAGGAGGACGTATTCCAGGAGACTCAGATCAAAGGGGATCTCCTCCTCCTGGGGCACAAAACCTATAAGCTGTCTCAGGTCACGCGCAGGATATTTATCCCGCACTCTCCCATAGAGTGATATTGTGCCGACCTTGGGCCTTAAAAGCCCCATCAGGAGGTGAAGCATGGTCGTCTTTCCCGAGCCGTTGGGACCCAACAGGGCCGTAACGGCGCATCCCGGGATCTCGAGTGTCAACCCTTCCAGGGAAAAGGGGGAGGCCGGACCATAATTGAATTCCAGCCCTCTGAACAGTATCGCTGTCTTTTCCGCTTTCATCTCTTTTTGACCTTCAGGGCGCCCCGGGTGAGTAAAATGAGAAATATACCGGCGCCGATAAATGAGGTCAATATCCCAAGGGGGATCTCTCCCGTAAGGAGGGTCCGCGCCACGTTATCGCACAGGAGGACAAAGCACCCCCCCAGTATCATGGCGCCGGGCAGAACCCTCTGGGCGTCGGAGCCAATGGCCCTCCTGGCAATATGGGGCATGATGAGACCCACCCAGCTTATCTGGCCCGCCTTGGACACAACAGCGGCCGTCGCAACAACGGCGCAAAGGAGCAGGATAAGCCGTTCCCTGCCCGGCGCCGATATAAGAGAAAAGGCAGTCTCGTCCCTCATTGAGAGGAGGTTCAGGCGCCAGCGCATCAGGTAGAGGACTATCAGGCACGGTATCACGGCCGGCAGTATCTGGGTCAGGTCCGGCCAGGTGATGCCCCACAGCCCTCCCAGGAGCCAGAAGGTGATGTCGGGTAGCTGTCTCAGGGGGTCGGCAAGATATTTGAGGGCCCCGGTTCCTGCGGCGTAGAGGGCCGACACGGCGATGCCCGCCAGGATGAGCCTAAGGACCCAGTCCCCGATCCGGATGCGGAAGGCGAGAAAGGCGCTGCAGGAGAGGCCGAGGAGAGCGAAGAGCGCTGCGCATCCCTGCACCATAAGGGTTCGTCCTCCAAGGGCCACAATGGCAAGGGAGGCGCCGAAGGCAGCGCCCTGGGATACCCCCAACAGACCCGAATCCACTAAAGGATTCCTGAAAATCATCTGAAACACGGTACCTGAGGCAGAAAGGGCCATTCCAAGGATAAAGGCCGAAATAATGCGCGGTAGCCGGAGGTGCAGGACCACGGTCCGGGCAAGCCCGCCCTCGCTCAGGGCCGAGGGCGATGTGAAAAAGGGCCCGGGATACCTGCCCAGGAAAAAGGAGCCCCCGATACTGACAAGCGCGATCATGAGACCCATGAGGAGGCGCGTCCGAAAAGGGTGGAGTCTGTTCTGAAAATCCTGCAATTCCTTATTCCGAGCCCAGATAGATCGAGGGTATGATTTTTGAGGCCACAACACCCTCTTCAAGGAAATACATCCCCGTAAAGTACCTGAAAACTTCCGCCTTGATGTCTATATCCGGAAAAAGATCCGGGTGCATTTTCTTAGCGAGCCATTGTACCCCCAATATCCAGCGGGGCTCCGGAGTGCTCCATCCGAAGATATCCGATGGAAAGGCGTAGAGGTCATTATTCCTGACCGCCTTGAGCATACGCCAGCTCGAGTCGGCCTTCAAAGATTCAATAACCTTGCCTGGCGCAAGGGTGAACCATATCATGGCAAATATCTTGTCTGGGTCCCAGGCCGCGATCTGCTCAAAGTTGGTTATGGTCCACCCGTCCGTGGGGTGAGCGCTCTTAAGCCACACGGGACGGCCCCCCGCGACCAGGGCCTGTATAGTCTGCATCCAGGAGCGGGCAGGGACCTGAACAGCCACTTTACCCCCCCGGTCGCTGTATTCCAGAACAAGGACCCTGGGCCTTTCTCCTTCCGGTACAAATTCGATCCTTTTATTGATTCGATCCAGGACCTGATGATAATAATCGCTGATCTCCCTGGCTCGCTCCGGGTTGCCGAAGAGGAGGCCCAGGTTTTCAACATCCTTGAAAAAAAGATCAGGGGTCTCGAGCCCCAGATAGACCGCGGGTATGCCCATCACGCGGAGTGATTCTCCGATCGGCATGGGAACCGTACCTTTCATGATGACAAGATCAGGGTTGAGTGCTGCGACCTGCTCAGGCCCTGGGTTGGTACCCAGAGTGGCCTTATGTTGAAATTCCGGGTCAACAAGCGGCAGGAAGTCATTTTTGATCTTGAATTTTACCTCATATCCCGCAAGGCGGTCCCGTACCTCAGGGAACATATAGATCAGGTCCATGGCCATGAAGGGACCTATGCCAATTACCACAATTCGACGGGGTAATTTATTAAAAGACACCTCCCTTCCCGCAGCATCTTTTATCCTGAAGGGTCTGGAAGTCTCAGCAGGGGTTGTTTCAGGAGAAAAGAGGATAATAAACAGGATAGATAAAAGGGCAATACACTTACGGCCCGTGAGGAAATAGGCATTAAATATAGCCCGCGATAAATTCATTGAATAAAGACCTCCCCGGCCAAGTAATAAAACGTCTCGCAATTTCCACAACCCAATATTTCAGTTTTCCAATATTCCAACATTACAATTACGGTGCAACCCGTCCCCCCGGTTGCTTTGTTAGGGGTGATGGAAGCGCGGTTAATTTAAATATGTCGGTATTGACATAATTGCTGATAAAGTGAAAAGGGGACCTTTGTCAAGAGGAAAAGTAAGCTGTGGTTGATTGTTGTTTTTGATTGGAATTATTTACGAAGAAAATTTTCAAATGGCTATCAAAAAGAAAAAAATAACTTTTTATACCTTTCTATCGAAAACTTCATCCATCAATTCACTTATGGATATTGTCCCCCGATCATATCAAAGGAGCCAGAAAAGCCCTTCAGACAGTTTTGCCTGAAGGGCTGCATGGGGTCACTATAAATCCCTGAGTTTAAAACAGGTCTAATCGAATGCCATTTCTGTTTTCCAGACCTCCCATACCTTTCCGACAAGGTCCGGTCCGGGCTTTAATACGGGTAGATATCAGCATCCAGCTTTCAGCAAAATCGCTGAACTTAGTGCACTGTGGGTTAACGAGATCAGCCGCCTTTAACTCCCTTAGCGATGCGGTCGCCGGTCTCCTTGTCGATGTTACGCCAGTATTCTAAGGCACGATCCAGGACCGGCCCGGACACCCCATTTTTAAGAGCTCCGACCACATTGGACACCAGCCTGTCACGCTGCGCGTCGTCCATGACCTCGCGCACCAATGTGCCGGGCTGCCCCCAGTCGTCATCGTCCTTTCGCAGGGTGTAGGCGGAGCGGACAAAATCGCCGCTGGCACTCCAGATGGCCACCTCGGGATACCGCTCGGGGTCGGCCTTTGGGCCGCCCTTTGAGTTGGGCGCATAGACCGGATCGGACACATTGTCAATGCGCATCGCACCGCCCTTGCCGTAGCTGTGCACCGGGCTTTTCGGCCGGTTGACCGGAATCTGCTTGTAGTTGACCCCCAGGCGGGCACGGTGGGCGTCGGAGTAGGAAATCAGGCGGGCGAGCAGCATCTTATCCGGGCTGGGACCGATGCCCGGCACGAGGTTGTTCGGCTCGAAGGCCGCCTGCTCGATCTCGGTATGAAAGTCGGTGGGGTTGCGGTCGAGCGTCAGCCTGCCGACCTCGTGCAGTGGATAGTCACCGTGGGGCCAGACCTTGGTCAGATCGAAGGGATTGAAACGGTAGGTCGCGGCCTCCTCAAAGGGCATGATCTGCACCTTCAGGGTCCAGCTTGGGTAATCCCCCCCCTTGATCGCATCAAACAGGTCGCGCCGGTGGTAGTCGGCGTCCTGGCCGGCGATCCGGTCGCCCTCCTCCTGGGTGAGGAATTTAATGCCCTGGTCGGTCTTGAAGTGATACTTGACCCAGAAGCGCTCGCCTTTTCCGTTGACCCACATGTAGGTGTGGCTGGTGTAGCCGTTCATGTTCCGATAGCTTTTCGGAATCCCGCGATCACTAAACAAGATCGTGACCTGATGGGCCGACTCGGGCGACAGGGTCCAGAAGTCCCATTGCATGTCGTTGTCCCGCAGCCCGCTGTCCGCACGGCGCTTCTGCGAATGGATGAAGTTCTGGAACTTCATGGGGTCACGTACGAAGAACACCGGCGTGTTGTTGCCCACCATGTCGTAGTTGCCTTCGCTGGTGTAGAACTTCAATGCGA
>CAZGIZ010000023.1:0-13958 GCA_964526655.1 uncultured Desulfobacteraceae bacterium
ACTGTCTTCGCTCTCCGAGCCCAGCATAAAATCATATAGTCCGGAACTCAAATTCGATTTATCCACCCCGAGACCCGTTGTGGCGTTACCCTGGGGGTCACAGTCGACAAGCAGGCACTTCTTCCCCGAGGCCGCCACGGATGCGGAAAGATTTACCGCCGTGGTCGTCTTCCCAACCCCCCCCTTCTGATTTGAGATAGAGATGATTTTTCCCATAAATATATACTCTATATACTCTGGCAGTTCGGAGAATCCTCGACCTAAACAGGATAAGCTGATAACACAAGGACTGATTTTTTTAAAGAAAAATGATGTTTCACGTGAAACATTCCCGATGGCTTTCCAAAAAATGAGCTTATCTATTTGATATTATTGTGCTTATTGTTTCTGTTCCTTTATTCTATCACTATGGATATCGTGGATAGTGTCGTGTCCCGGAAATAGCTTGAAAATAGATACGCCAAGGTGGCAATGTTATTTCTTCAAGTGATATCAGCCGAAGGCTAAGGGCGCAGGGAGAAACAATAAAATCCTTAAACTTTATTTTTTTGATAACCTTTAGCCTTTTGCCTTACGCCTTGCGCCGGCTTTTATTATATCACCTTGAAGAGATAACATTGCCGGACTATTTGCCTTCAGGTAGGACATAGGGATTCCGATCCATTATAGAGAACCGAGCTTCAATTATTAATTAGATCTTTTTGTGTTTTAACTTAAAATCGTATTATTAACCGGAAGACCCCGGATTTAATAGGAGTCATTTTAATTGAGGGACATTTTGCCTTTTCGACGTGCCTTTAGGTAATTGATTGTTATTTCAAATAGTTATATAATGACCTTGCGCTCGGCTCAGATGCAATCGCTATCCAATAATGCAATAATCTATTATTGCCCTATCGCGTCAACAGATGACTTCTTTATCGAGCGAAAGTTCAATCAACCTGTCCAAAAGCTGCGAAAAGGTCATTCCGGCTGCCTTCGCCGCGAGGGGGACCAGGCTGTTCTCTGTCATGCCGGGTATGGTGTTTGTCTCCAGGACATAGATTATTTCGCCATGGATAATCATGTCCGTCCTACTCCATACACGGCATCCCAGGGCCTGATGGGACTTTTTTGCGTAAACTTTTACCCTCTCCGCGAGGGAGAAAGGCAAATCCGCCGGGCATATCTCATTTGTGACTCCCGGAGTATATTTTGCAGTGTAATCAAAGAAGTGGTGTCCCTTATCCGGCACAATTTCGACAATCGGCAGTGTTTCAAGTTCCTTGCCTCCTATCACGCAACAGGTAACCTCCCGGCCTTTGATATACCGCTCGATCATTACCTCCTGGTCGTACTGAAATGCCAGCTTAATACCCTCCATCAGTTCATCCCCATCATGACATATTGAGACGCCCAAGCTTGAACCCTCAGATACAGGTTTCACTACCACTGATGGACCGACCGATTCCAGTATCCCTTCCTGGGAAAATTCATTTCCCCTATGGATAATCACGTCCTTTATGACATCCAACCCAGCGTTTTTATACTGACCCTTGGCCACCCTCTTATTGGAGGCCATGGCGCTGCTCAAGAGGCCTGAACCCACAAAGGGTATATTCAAGAGATCGAGAAACCCCTGAATACGGCCGTCCTCGCCGAATTTTCCATGCAGTAACACAAAGGCGAGGTCTATGCCTTGCCTCGCCTTTAATAGGGATTCGAGATCCTTCAACGGGTCATACCAGGTCACATTATACCTTTTCCTGTCAAGGGACCGGTAAACCGCTTCGCCGCTCTTTATTGAAATCTCTCTCTCTCCTGACCAGCCTCCAGCCAGGATGGCGATTTCGATTTTTCCCATAACAATCCATCTCTTTTTTACCTAAATTGAGCGGTTCCGAGTTCCCTGTTCAAGGTTCAAAGGTTGTAAAGACCTTGATCCACAGTTTATTGAGACCTGTTCCCCGAACAGCTACAAAAATAACCCAAAGGGGGTGTGATAAATTTTGCTGGATTAACTTTATAACCCTTTGTAAATTGGGAGATCAACTGTTTTGACTTTGAACCCGGAACCGTGAACCGTTTAACTCAGGTGTTAGTATGTCGGCTTAGAATATTAATAATATTTTTTCTCGATCATTTTTTTTATACATACCGAAAGGTCCCGTGAAATACAATTTTAAAATGATGAATTCCTTTATTTAAAGTATCTTCATGGCCTTGTAGAAACGCGGCCTGATTTTTGACCCCTTTCACATAAACGGAAAATGGAGAAAAACAAGGAGAAAAAAATGATAATCGCTAAAATTCGGCAAAAAAAAGAGAAAATGGGAGAAACGTTATTGTGGATATAATTATAAACTCTGATGAGAAAACAGGGAAGCTTTTGAATTAAAAGAATAAATTTCCCCTAAAAAAAATACCTTTTTTAACCGGTCTTTATGCCTGCCCCTCAATTTCTTATCGTCGTTACAAATAGTTATAACATGTTAAGAATGGTATGGAATCTAAGTGAAGTCCTTTACACATCACTTTTGACACCTTTCTTGTTTTGTAGATAAAGTCTGCCGCAATAGAACGGCATCATCTTGGATAGCTTATCTATCCATATTTCGATGCTGTTGGAGTTAATCATGAGTAACATATGGGAAGAACTAAAAAATAACATTAAGGAAGAGCTTCCTGAGCACAGCTTCTCGCTCTGGATAAATCCCATAATACTCCTGGAAGAAAATGGCGATACCCTGACCCTCGGGTGCCCAAACAAATTCTCCCTGAACTGGATCACGGAAAACTATATAGGCATCATAGAAGACATGCTTGGCGACATGGGCAATAAAAACTGCAAGCTTGCCCTCAAGGTCAGGCCTCTCGAAAAACAAAATCAGGTCCCCGAGATATTCAAACAGGCCAGACAGCTGACCCTGCCGAACGTCCCTGTAACCAGGGGAAACGGGAAGAGAAGATTTAACAAAGAGTATACCTTTGATCGTTTTGTCGTCGGTAAATGCAACGAATTCGCCTATTCGGCCTCAAAGGCATTGGCCACGGGAGAGGCCTGGCCCTATAACTCTCTTTTTATGTTAGCCAATACCGGCCTCGGAAAAAGCCATCTCTCCCAGTCCATCGGCCATGCCCTCCTTGAAAAAGACCCTGATATCAGGGCCTATTATATCACCGCCGAGGACTTCGTTAATGAGATGATCTTTGCCCTGAAAAATAACCGGATAGAAGAGTTCAAGAATAGATATCGTCGCTCTTGTGATGTCCTTCTACTCGAGGAGGTGCATTTTTTAGGCGGCAAGGAAAAGACGCAGCTCGAATTGGGTTACACGCTGGATATCCTTGCAAATGAAAACAAGAAAATAATCTTTACAAGCTCCCTTCTGCCGAAAGATATCCCGAACATGACAAAGGAACTTTCATCCCGCCTCTCATCGGGAATAATTACGACCCTCAAGAACCCGGACTATGATACCCGCGTCAAAATAATTGAGAAAAAGACATCCGAACAGAAACTCCGCCTATCGGAAGACATAATTCATTTCCTTGCCAAGCATCTAACGCGTGACATCCGTCAGATAGAGAGCGCCCTCAGGTGTCTGAGGGCGAAATCCGAGCTCCTTAATGCCAGGATTGATCTGGATCTCGCAAAAGAGGTCATCAAGTGTCATGTCACTGAGCAGAGCCAGATATCTATCGAGGGAATTCAAAAAGTCATATGTCAATATTTCAAGGTCGATCCATTGATGCTGCGGTCAAAATCCAGGAAAAAGATCCATTCCTACCCTCGAAACATATTTGTATATCTATGCCGCAATCACACTGGCGCCACCCTGGAAGAAATCGGCAAATCAATCAACCGGAATCACTCGACAGTCCTTTATTCTTCTGAAGTTATTGAAAAGAAAATTAAGGTTGATAACAGGATAAAAAATCAGATAAACTTCCTGAAACAAAAAATCAGGGATGTTATACAATGATCCATCAGGAGCCCTTCCCGGCAAAAAAGATAAGTCTCTTTCTCCTTATAATAGTAATGGGCCTGATTATCGCCTATATCGTCTTCATTGCCCTCATCTCTATAAATGTCGGCCTCAATCACCTCCAGCAGGACGGATTCTGGGTGCCCATCACTGCCGGGCTTTTATCTATCGCGGGCTCCCTGTGGCTCTTCTTTGGATTTTCAAGATTTATCATCTATCAGATGAAAGAGAAGAATAATATCAGTAACATCTGAGACCCGCAGGTTCCACTCCGCCCACAGGGAAAAAAGACCGCATCAGGGCTCATTCTCTTCATAAAAACATCTCAGAAACTCCTCCTCCTTGGGGGACAGGTTGAATCGCATTGATGCCTCCTGTATCAGGAGAGTGATCTTCCTGCTCTCGTCTTCCTGACATTCACACGATATCCATTTCACCGCCTGCCTGATCTTCTCACCCTCCGGAATAATGGTTGCCATATCGACTCTCCTTTCCATTAATTCATGACATGAAGAGATTATTTTGGGTTCACATTTGAAAGAGTCCATTAATCCATAGGGACCTATCTCATAAAAAGCAAGCATAAAAAGACCCCTACGAAGATCCTTTTCATTTTTTAACCCAAAAAGAATGCATTTACCCAAAATGCCAATATTGATGGTCTCGTAAAAAATCGTCACCCCGGTGAAAACCGGGGTCCAGAGTGCCTGTAAATATATAAATTTACTGGATTCACCGATTAATCGGCATCTTCGACCGGCCGGAGTTTATCCCGCACTTGATGCGGGGCCGGAATGACGAAAAAATGATTGGACCGGGTTGGTAGCCTGTTCAATGGCTTTGGAAGGTAAAAACGACAGGAAGCTTGATCAAAAATCCAGAGGGCTCTTCGCCTCCTTGATGGTCTGGCTCTTAATGGCATGTGTATAAATCGTTGCAGTCCTCATATCGCTATGGCCCAATACTCCTTTATGGTTCGGATATCGTAATTTATCTGAAGTAGATGACTTACGCTTATCAATTAAAAATTCACTTTTTTTATTGATAGATTTTCATTTTTATGTTTAAATAGGCTAACTTTTTCATAATTTATCAAACTTAATTCCTAATGAAGCTCCCTGCAGCAAGCTGCGGGGTATCAAGCGGAATTCCGCCATAGCAACCCGGCTTCGCTTTTGCAAGCTTCGCCGTGGTTCACCTCGCCATCATGTCGGGTCGAAGCCTTTGGCGAAGACTGATCACCCCTGCGGCAAGCCGCAGGGTATTCTGGCGAAGGCGAATAAACCAGAGCTTCACACAACATTAAAGATCGTAAACGGAGTTGAGCGTAGCGAAATTCCGGTTACAATCTTTAATGTTAGTTCTTGTTATGATCTCTGTTAAGAAAAGAACGAAATTGAATGGCGGCTGAAGGGCGGTGTAAGATATGGATTGGCACCCATCTTGTGTATGGCACAGGATGGGTGCCTTGAGGCGGAATTATTAGAACTTGACGGCCAGATCCGCCTGGAGAAGGGTCTGGTCGGCGGGGAGTGCGCCCGGAGCAAGCCTAATGGGCTCTGTCATATAGTAGGTAATTCCAAAATTAACATTTTTATGCAAACCCACCGTGAATTCGAATTCACTACCTTTTACACCGGTTCCCCCGCCATAAAAATCGCTGTCAGGCAGCCAGTCAGGCCATGCGTCCTTTTCGAGCTTCCTGTAGTCATAAACGAACTGCCATTGGCCCAGTTCCTTGATACTCTCATTACCGATTTTAAATCCTGCGAGCCATCCCTTGTTATCCTTGTATCCGTCCAGGTCCCTGTCATCCGCATCGGATACGACATACTGGCCGAAGAGGCTAAAGTAGGGGACCATCCCGGAGAGCTTCACCCCCAGCTCCGCGTCAGCGGCTATTGAATCATAATCATAGATCCAAAGGCCTCCGACAGTGGAATTCGTCCCGGAGCTGTGCACGGACATGTTGCTGCCCTTTACATTGTAAAAATTGTAATAGGTCCCTGCTATCTTGAAGTTGACACTGTCAGTGACCTTCCAGTCAATTCCCGGCTGGATCAACGCCATGGCAGCGTCCTTGGAGCTATTTGCAAATTCTTCCAGGATAAAGAAGGCAGGAGTAATGAAGAACTCCATGTTGGGAGATATCTTGGTCTCTATGCCGGCGGCTACTCCTTCCGGCCTTATATCCGAGTCCCACAGCATGTCCTTGGTGCCCCATATGGGATTCTTAATCTTTCCCCCGGCGATGCTTATAATCCTATTCGGGCTGTATTTCGCGTAGGCATAGTCCAGCCTGATATCCGGGTGCTCAAATTCATTATCCATGGTCACATTGGTGGCCCTGGGATCAGTGCCGCCTGTGGCAAGGCCGAAAGCGGCCTCCCACTGGTCGTTCACCCTGGATTCCACACCCGCTCTGAGTCTTATTCTGCCCCTGTTTCGCACTGGATTTCCGTCGTTCTCCGTGTCATCCCTCTGGTAACGCAGCCTGAAATCCCCCTTGAATTTTGTGTTTTCCACCCAGGAGGGCAGTTTTACGGAAGCGCCTTTTGCCTCTGCCTTTGCAGCTTCCGCAGCTACCTGCTTGATCTCCTCTTTCTGCCTGGACGTCTCCTTTTGCATCTCGTCCAGGAGCTGTGAGGCCTCGGATTGAGAAAGTATCTTCTTCTCAACCAGTTTATTGATTAGGATATCCACCTCTCCTGCCCGTGCGTTCCCCAGGCCAAGGCTGATGGACACCATACCTATCAGGGCAATCATTAACGCAATCTTTTTCATGATGTTTTATTCTCCTTTTGCTAAAATTAAGATTCGACAAATGGATCTTTTTTTCTCTTTTTCCTCCTGTCTTTTCCTCCTTCACCTCCTCTCCATGTTAAATAAACCGGGATTACTTTTTCTGGTTATTTCTGCGCCCTCGATGTTTGGGAAAGATAAAATTAGGGTTAGAAAACGGTTAAAACTGTCCTTTCTTGCCTAAATTCAGGTTGTAGAGTAGCCGTCTGCACAATCTGGGTCAAAGGAAATGAAAAGCATGAGGTATCACCTGGGCAGGATTATGGATTGGTTTAACAGGCAAGTCTCATGACAGGTCCCATTGCCCCTCGACCTAACAGGGATTGGCGATCATTGGCTGAGAATTATCTAAGCCGGACAAAAAGCCTTGAATGGTAATAGCACTGCTGCTCTTAGCTCTATGGACCACATCCCTGTTTTCCTTTGCGGGCTGGAGATTGCAGATCATATGGGAAAAAGGCATTGCGAAAGGTATTCTCCGGGACTGGATTTTTCAGGCCTATCTCAAGGGGAGCGGTATTGCGATCCTTTTTGTCATCCTGGAGTTGATTTCTCGAGTCTGAATTCCGATTGCGGAGCGACCCGTTCCCGTCCGACGCCAGAGGCTAGCCTCCTTCGCCATAGTAGGTTAGGCTATGGCGGCTGAATGGCCAATGGTGTCCGCAGTAGCTTTGCTGCGGAGGGTTGAAGCGGGGCTAAGTTCTCACTTGGGCCTTTTTTGACTCCTGGGGTGGCGCTTTATTACACCCTCAACCATGTAAATAACTTCCTCGGCTATGTTGGTGGCGTGATCCGCGATTCTTTCCAGGTGCCTTGAGATTGAAAATAGGTTTATCAGATACCCCCCACGATCCGGATATTCGCGTATAACCTCCCTTATCTGCTCATAAATTTCCCGATTTATTTTATCTACCTCATCATCCTGCAAGCGCACTTGATAGGCCAGTTCCACATCCAGGTTTACAAGGGAGTCAAGGCTGCGATTAACCATGGCCTTTGTCTTCTCGGCCATTAATCTGTAATCGAAACGAACCGGCACATTGGGACGAGAGGCGATATAGGCCACCCTCTCGGCAATGTTTACCGCCTCATCTCCTATGCGCTCCAGATCATTGTTGATCTTTATAACCGCTACTATGAATCGCAGATCCACCGCGACCGGCTGGTGCAGGGCCAGGACCTTGAGGCATTCCTCTTCCACCTCCACCTCGATCTCATCGATATTGTGGTCGGAATCTATGACCCTGACCGCCATGTCATGGTCCTTGGTCTCAACCGCCTTGATTGCCATGTTGAACTGTTCTTCGACCATGGCGCCGAGGGAAAGGATCTGTTTTTTCAGCTTTTCTAATTCTTTCTGAAGAAGCATCGGCATGATAATACCCCCATTTCCATCGTGCTCATTTTAACCGAACCGGCCCGTAATATAATCGGAGGTCTGTTTCAATCTGGGCCTGGTAAAGATATTTTCTGTGAGGTCCACCTCTATCACGCTGCCCAGATAAAAGAAGGCGGTTACATCGGAGACCCGCGCCGCCTGCTGCATATTATGGGTCACAATGATAATGGTATATCTCTTTTTCAAGACGTCGATAAGTTCCTCGATCTTCTGTGTGGCTATTGGATCAAGGGCCGAGGCGGGTTCATCCATGAGCAGGACCTCGGGCTCCACTGCCATGGCCCGGGCGATGCACAGCCGCTGCTGCTGCCCCCCTGAAAGGTCGAGTGCGGATTCGTGGATCCTGTCCTTGACCTCATCCCACAGGGCCGCCTGCTGTATGCTCCTTTCCACTCTCTCTTCAATCAGGGCCTTGTTCCTTAAACCGTTTACCCTTAAACCGTAGGCTACATTCTCAAAGATGCTCTTTGGAAAGGGGTTGGGCTTCTGGAAGACCATCCCTATGCGCCTGCGCAGGGTCACTACGTCCACCCCAAGGTCATAAATATCCTCATCATCCAAGAGGACCCTGCCCTCTACACGGCTGTAGGGTATGAGATCATTCATCCGGTTGAGGCATCGCAAGAGGGTGCTCTTCCCGCATCCGGAGGGACCTATAAGGGCTGTTACCTGGTTTCTCTGGAAGTCAAGGGTAATATTATTAAGGGCCTTAAAATTATCATAATAGAAATTCAGGCCCTTTGTACACATCTTTAATCCATTTTCCATGGAGATCCCCGTAATCCTTTCCCGATCACATCTTCCTTCTGAGATGGGCTCGATAGACTATCGCCACGAGGTTGAGGCCCAGGACAAGGACGATCAAGACCAGTGCAGTGCCATACTGGAGGGGCCTGGTGGTTTCTATCTCCGTGCCGGCCGTTGCCAGGACATAAATATGATAGGGGAGGGCCATGATCTTATCAAAGATGGATGTCGGCATGGAGGGGGAAAAAAAGACCGCGGCCGTAAACATGATCGGGGCCGTTTCCCCGGCCGCGCGGCTTAGCCCCAATATCGCGCCCGTGAGTATGCCGGGCATGGCAGTTGGAAGGACGACCCGGTATATGGTCTGCCATTTAGTGGCGCCCAGGCCCAGCGATGCCTCCCTGTAAGTATCCGGGACGTTCCGAAGGGATTCTTCGGACGCGCCTATAATGACCGGAAGGGTCATGGCCGCAAGGGTCAAGGCCCCTGAGAGTATGCTGACCCCGAAACCCAGCCAGACCACGAAGAGCGCAAGACCGAACAGTCCAAAAACCACCGAGGGCACCCCCGCGAGGTTGTTGATTCCCAGACGTATAAAGCGCACAAGCCTCCCCGGCCGGGCGTATTCATTGAGGTAGATCGCTGAGGCGACCCCGATCGGAAGGGCAACCACGAGGGCGCCCAGACTGACACATAAGGTCCCTACTATGCATGGGAGGATCCCTCCCTTTGTCATGGAGTCCATGGGCGGCTCTGTAAGGAAGGTCCAGTTTATGGCCCTCCAGCCCTTTGAGACGAGAAAGACAATGACAATTAGCAGGGCTATGCCGTTGATGGCGGCCGAAAGCCTGAACAGGGAAAACATCAGGGTCTGATATATCTTTCGTCTTCCTTTTAATCCGTTTCTACTTTTCATTACTTCCTGTCTCAAATTTCATCAAAAAATTCTTCATAATCCTTACCCTTTTCCGCTATAGTGTGGCGGCCCCCACCTGCCTGTATCTGTTGGAGATATAATCCGCAACCATGTTGAAGATCAGGGTAAAGATAAAAAGCACTATTCCGGTTGCGAAGAGGGCGTGATAGTGATCTCCCCTGAAGGGGGCCTCTGCCATTTCTGCCGCGATGCTCGCAGGCATGGGCCTCACCGGGTCGAATATCGAGGTGGGGATCATTGCAGCCCCGCCCGCAACCATCAACACGACCATGGTCTCGCCTATGGCCCTGGACATCCCTAAAATGACGGCCGTGGAAATGCCGGAGATGGACGCGGGAATTATTACGCGCCATATGGTCTCCCAGTGGGTGGCGCCGAGGGCCAGGGAAGCCTCCTTGAGTTCCTTGGGCACGCCGAAGATGGCATCCTCCGAGATGCTGCATATGGTGGGTATGGACATAAAGGCGAGCATCAGCGAGGCGTTAAAGAGATTGAGGCCCGTTGGGATATTCAGAATTTTTTGCAAAAAAGGGGCCATGACCACCATTCCAAAAAAGCCGATCACTACCGAGGGAAGGGCGGCCAGGAGTTCGACCACCGGCTTTACCAGTTCGCGGGCCCTGGCTGAGGCCGCCTCCGCGAGATACAGGGCGGTGAGCACCCCGAGGGGGATGGAGATAATGGATGATATGACAGTGACGGCGATGGAGGCAACGATCAGGGGAAGGATGCCGAAAGCAGGGGGGTCCGAAGTGGGATACCAGTAAAGACCGAAGAGAAAATCTTTTACCGAGACCTTGCCGAAGATGGGAAGGCCCTCCATGAAGAGAAAGATGACAATCAATCCGAGAATGGTTATCGAGGCCAGTGCCACGATAAAAAACAGTCCCTTTATCGCCTTATCTTTTCTTCGCCTGACATTTGCCTTACTTTGATCTCTTGCCATTGATTCGCCCCTTTAAAACCCCCAACATCCTCCCTTTTCCTGACCCGATATTCTGCCTGAAATAGCCTGACAGGAAAAGGTCCATTGAACTCCCATAAATTACAGAAATGGCGACCCTGTCAGTTGATAGGGCGCCATTTTGTTCCATGATAATGCTTTGAACTCTCAATAGAGGGGTACAAAACCCGCTTCTTTTACATATGTTTGCCCCTTTTGGGGATTCATCACAAAGTTGATAAAATTGAGGGTGTCCCCGGCCGGCCATCCGTTTGTGAACATATAGAGGGGCCTGCTTATGGGGTATAATCCGTTCAGGGTGGTCTCTTCTGATCCTTTGACCCTATCCACCATCAAAGGTTTTACGCTCTTATCAATATATCCGAGGCCTATATAACCGATGGCGTTCTTGTTTTTTGAGACCGCCTGCGCCACGGCGCCGTTTGATGCCTGGAGGAGTGCGCCCGGAAATACCCTCTCTTTTTTCATTATTTTCTCTTCCCATACCTCGTAGGTACCTGACGATGTATCGCGTGAAATGACCACTACCGTCCTGTCAGGGCCCCCAACGTCTTTCCAGTTCTTCACCTCCCCCTTGTATATGGCCTTTAACTGCGCCATGGTGAGGTTGACCACGGAGTTGCTGGGGTGTACGACCGGTACGATACAGTCATAGGCCACTGCAAAGGGCACAGGATATCTTCCGTTTTCCACTGCCATTTTCACTTCACTTTCTTTTATGAACCTGGAGCTGTCGGCTATGTCCGTTGAGCCGTCTATAAGGGACTTGATGCCGTTTCCGGACCCGCCGCCTGAAATAGATATCTTGACACCGGGATTTTGCTTCATGTAGGCCTCCGCCACCTTCTGGGCTATGGGAAGCACCGTGGTGGACCCATTGATCACGATGTTGCCGGCAGAGGCCATTCCTGTTGTAAGCAATATTGCCATCGTGAAACATGCTATAAATAAACTCTTTGATTTCATTGCGTTACCTCCTTCTTCTTTCATGTTTCATTGATTATTCTCTCTCACAATTGTTAGATTCCTGTTAGAAAAAGATTAATATATTGTCAGCATTCCATCACCCCCTTTTCTATCAACCGCCTCTTTTCCCCGGCCAGCAGCCGATATCTCAAGAAACATCATTTTGTCTGTATTAATTCCCGTGAGTTGAATATCGCGGTGAAAATAGGAATGAATTGTTAGGCCAGTATTAGCGGACAATTAATATCTTCTTCATATCCCCTGTCTCTTTTCATATCCATAGGCCCTTTTTCATAATCGCCTAAGAATTGAGATTTTTGCTTCTCGACCTCCCATTGCTCCCAAAATCGATCCCATTCGAGTCAAGGCCATATATAAGGTCATCGGTTGTCACGTTCGTTTCCAGCCAGGCAATAATACTCTGGGCTGTTTCCCGGGGTATGTCCTTGTTCAGTACAGTAAAGGCCTCTTTACTTTCCGCCCAGTTATATTCATACATGACTCTTATGGCCTTCCTGCCCGGGACCTCCAATGAGCTGAAATTTAATACATCAAAGATTGACAGTTGTTTGTGTACTGTCCTGTTATTGTTCACCATTATCCTCCATTTTTATGTTTATACCGGCCCATAATTTTTCTGAATGATAGGGATAAATAATTAGAAATTTATTAAGATCAGGTTAGGTCTTGGTCATTTTCCGCCGGTGGTTATCCCTCGCGGTATCGGCTTCCACTTATTCGGAAGCCATTTATACGGCTGATTGGAGATATCTCTGAAGATCCCGTGGGAATAAAGGTAATGGAATTAAGGATTGTCATGATAGTTTTTCAGGTGGCTATAGCGGGGAAGACTTTGATTGGCTATTCTGGATTGATCTGCGGCAGAATTTCAATTATCCATTAGGATTGTGTTTTTAAGGCGGTCTGGGGTCGTTCCTAACAAACGGGGTGGCCGCGGCGCCCGGTTGTTCCTGCATAACATCGACCATCCTGGCTCTAGCCGATATCATTCATATCCTTTTATTATTTTGTGGCGAACGCTCATCTTGAGGGGCGCGAATGAAGCGTAGCGTAATGAGCCCTCTCAAAGATGTTCGGCACAGGGACTAAATCAAGATGCTTTAAGTAAAGACTCTTCGACTGTTTGCGGAACTTGGATAGGCACAAAATATGAAGAAGGGTAGATATAGTCCTCCCCGCTCTCATCAATAATACGGATGTCTCCTTCATCTTCTGCTTCTTTATCAGCGATTACACGATAAATTTTATGAAGTTCTAAAGACGCGGGATAGTCCGAATTATTTATGCAAACCACAAACTCCGAAAAATTCTTTTTTAATTCTTGCATTTTTTACTCCAAATATCTTTTACGTTTAATTTCTTTTTTACCAATAACGACCGATTTCACAGGGCGCAAGGATTTATCAGCGCTCATGTGCAAACCGATGTTCTGCATGTTTTTGATTTAATGTTGCGAGATGAGGGAACGGAGTGCTTTATTCACTGATTCAGAATTGGGAAAATGGATTCGCACATCGGGATCGAGCATAACAGCACCATCCTCCTCTTTAAAATATTGAATCGATTGGGTGCCATCGTCTTTATTTATAACGACTGCATGCCCTTCACGATAAGCTTTATAATGCTTCCCCCGAACACCTTTTGAAAAATCATACTCATCTCGCATATTATCTCCATTCATATCTTTCTTATTCTTTTTCATATTGTTCTCTCTCAAATCGAGTCGCCTTGCGACATCCGATTATTCTGATTTTATCATTTCTTTCTGTATACCACACAACCAAAATCCGTCCTTTCGATGAGATACCGATATCAAGATATCTCTCTTCGGACTCCGAATAATCAGGATCATAAATTGTAATGGCAAATGGATCATTAAAAACGGTTTTTCCTTCCTGAAAATCTACACCATGTTTCTTTAAATTACTCCTTGATTTATTTTCATCCCATTCAAATTTTAATGCCATGTATTATACTCAATTACCTAAATGTTATCAAATTCCTTATTCATTATTCAATTTTCAATGCAGAACATTAATATTATGATGTTGCAGGTTTTTGACAGAATGATATGAAAACCTTAAGTTTTGAGTATTTAAACAGAAAACATAAAATATGTCAATTATTATAATTAAATCAATTGATTATCTATAT
>CAZGIZ010000023.1:14058-39193 GCA_964526655.1 uncultured Desulfobacteraceae bacterium
ACGATATGCTTGACAATGGCCAGGCCCAGACCTGTCCCGCCGAGCTTCCTGCTCCTCGCCTTGTCAACGCGATAGAATCTCTCAAAAAGCCTTGGCAGGTGCTCCTTTTCTATCCCGCTTCCCCTGTCAACTATGTCTATGACCAGTTCTTCTTTGTTCCGACTTGTCTCAAGCCTTATGGAGCTCTTTTCAGGGCTGTATTTAATGGCATTGTCAAGGAGATTGACAACGGCCTGCTCAAGCAGCGGGGGGTCGATCTTCGCTATGATAGTCTCATCGCAGATCAGTTCCAGGTTGATCCCCTTTGATTCCGCCTTGGGCCTGCAGACCTGGATCGCATTCTCAAGGACATGCCGGAGGTTGGCTTCTATAAAGTTGATTCCCTCTGTCTCCGCGTCCTTCTCGATTCTCGAAAGCCTGAGAAGGTCTTCCACGATGGCCTCAAGCCGGTTCACGTGCCTGGTTATGATTTCAAGAAAGCGTTCCCTGTCATTCCGATCATTTACCCGGCCGTCGCTGAGGGTCTCCACAAAGCCCTTAATGGCCGTTATGGGGGTCTTGATCTCATGGGACACGTTGGCAACAAAGTCCCTCCGGATATTCTCGAGCCTTCGAAGTTGCGTGATATCGTTCAGGACAATGAGGGCCCCTATCCGGTTCCCCTCCGCGTCACGGAGTATCGTGCCGTGAGCGCTCACGAACCTCCCCTCTTCAGTGGACAGGCTCATCTCCCTTTCCACGGACCCCTGGCTCGACAAGGCCTCTCTGACAAAGCCCTGAAATGTACTGTTCCTCACCGCTTCCTGAATGCTTCGCCCGGTTGCCTGCCTGGAATCGCACCCCAACATCCTGGCCGCAGCATTGTTCATTCTGATGATCCGCTCCTCCGTGTCCACGGCTATGACCCCCTCTGCCATGCTGGACAATATGGCCTCTATTTCATTTCTCTGCCTTGTTATAGTGCTGATTCTCCCATGGAGGTCCTGGGCCATAGCCTTCATCGCCTCATAGAGGCCCCCTATCTCTTCGATGTTCGACATGGGCATCCGGTGCCGGAAATCGCCATTGATAAAACTATCCGCGCTCTTCTTCAGTCTCTCAATGGGTTGGCTGATACGACGTGAAACAATAAGGCTGACGAATGACGCGAATAGGGCGATTACGACCCCCCCAAGGATTATTTTGCCCTGGATCTTCCTTATGGCCTGATCGATAACATCAACAGATATGGAGGTCCGGATGACTGCAAGTATCCTGTTGTCCTTTTTCAAGGGCATTCCGATATACATCAGTTTCCTTCCAAGGGTCCGGCTGTATCTCATGGATGTACCCGTAACTCCCTTGAAGGCACTGATAAATTCCGCCCTGTCAGCGTGATTGTCCATGTGTTTGGGATCGCTGTCCGTATCCCCGACCACCCTGCCTGAAGGAAGTATTATGGTGATTCTCGTGGAAGAGCTCTGGCCTGCCTTTTTGCACAATAGATCGATCATCTCCTCGTTCAGGGGTTCAAGATATTCCAGGATCTGCCTCTCAAAAAGCAGGGCCCTTGCCTTCAGGTCGTTCTCTGTCTGATTTAAAAAGAACCGTTTTGCTGAAATGGATGCGTACCATGTCACGGCCACCAGCGCTATCACCACAATAAGGAGATAGGAAGGATATATCTGCCAGATCAGCCGCTTCCTTTTAGCCATTAATCACTCCCTGAACCTGTATCCCACGCCCCTGACGGTCTCTATATATTTGCCAGCATGGCCCAGTTTCTTGCGAAGGCCCACGATCTGAACGTCTACTGAGCGATCGGTCACATAATAATCATCTCCACGCACGGCATCCACAATCTTGGTGCGGGTAAAGACCCATCCGGGTCTTCTTACGAGGAAATGCAGGATGCCGAATTCCGTAAAGGTCAATTCCACGGGATTTCCATCCACCAGCACCTCCCGCCGGCCCGGGCGCATCACCAGGTCATGGATGCGGATTAGAGTGTCCTCCTCGGGCGGCGACAACATTCTCCTGCGCAGTACAGCCCTTATTCTCGCGATCAGCACCCTGGGGCTAAAGGGCTTGGTGACATAGTCATCTGCCCCGAGCTCCAGGCCGGTCACAATATCGGCCTCCTCCCCTTTGGCGGTAAGCATCACTATGGGGATGTCCTTCGTGGCCCTGTCTTCCTTCAATCTCCTTGTAACCTGGAGGCCGTCAATACCCGGGAGCATAAGATCGAGTACAATTACATCGGGGAGCTCCCCTCTCGCACTGGTCAGGCCCTTTTCACCGGATGAGGCGCAGAATACCCTGTAACCCTCCCTTGAGAGGTTGAACTTCAGTAATTCGAGGATATCTTCTTCGTCGTCAACGACAAGTATCTTTTCTTTTGCCATAATATTATCCTTGGCAGGTTTTTTAGAATAAAATTATCTTGAACCCTATTGATTAAAGCAAAAATGTTAGCATCAGGTTAGAATAGTGTAAAGATTCGGTTTGAGTGAGCATATCCCTTCAGGTCCTGAGGGATACATCCCCGCTGATAATCCTCCTCTCCTCACCTTTCTCATCCCTTATGATAAGGGCCCCGGAAGGATCGATCCTGAGGGCCAGACCCCTGATATCCCCTTCCCGTGAATGGATGCGGACCTCCTTTCCCATTACCATGGAGAGTCTGTTCCATCTTTCATGGAGGGCTTCAATCCTTCCTGAAAGCAACTGCCGGTAATGATCTTCAAATCCTTTCAGGATCGTGACAAGCAGCTCGTTCCTGGAGACCCTGGCGCCCGATTCCGCGAATATGCTGGTGGCGGGATAGATAATATCTTCTCCTTCTCCCGGATTCCAGTTCACGTTCAGACCAAGGCCCAAAATAACGTACTCTATCTTTCCTCCCCTGGTGGAAAATTCTGTAAGAATTCCGCCCAGCTTCCTGTCTCCAATATAGAGGTCGTTGGGCCATTTTATCAGGGCGTTCAGGCCGCAAAGGGCCTCTACTCCATCTACGGCGGCTATCGCCAGAGTCATTGTCAGGACAAAGACCTGATCCACAGGCAAAGAGGGCCTAAGCAAAATGGAGAAGAGAAGGTTCACATATCCCGGAGAGAGCCATTGCCTTTCAAGCCTGCCCCTCCCAGCAGTCTGCTCTTCAGCCAAAACAACCGTCCCCTCTGGGGCCCCTCTTGAGGCCATCTCCTTTGCCAGGAGGTTCGTGGAATCGACCCTTTTGTGAAGAATGATGTTTTTGGAAAAGATGGAGGAGGAACTCAGTCTATTAAGGATTATCCTCTGGTCAAGGAGATCTTTAAGGTCTTTTTGAGGCATTTTTCAACGACCCCCTCAGTATTATGGCAACTTATTTTACTACGGAACGCCCAAAACCTATGCCTTGAGCACAAGATAGAAGATATAACCCGTATAGCAGGCAAGGAGGATAAGCCCGTCCCTTCGTGTCGCCGTGTAACTCTTTCGCATCATCAGCCAGGGCAGAAAGCTGATAAAAATCATGACAAGGTAATCTATGATCAGGCCGCTTCCGAAGAAACCTCCCCCTATGGGAATCGGCCTTACAATGGATGCGGCCCCCAGCACGCTCAGGATATTAAATACATTGCTCCCCACGAGGTTGCCGATGCTTATGTCCATCTCCTTCCTCAGGGCTGCGACCAGGGATGCGGCCAGTTCCGGCAGGGAGGTCCCAAAGGCCACAATTGTCAGGCCAATGAACCTCTCGCTGACTCCCAGTATCTGCATAATCTTTACAGCGGAATCCACGACAATTTGTGCACCCGCGACAACCCCTGCTATCCCGGCCAGGATGAGGATGATCTGCCTCGGCCTTGAGGCAATAAATCCTATCTCTTCCAATTCCGATTCATACTCATCGACACCCCCATGCCCGACTCCTTTGGGTTCTTTCACTGCACTATGGTAATTGAAAATGGTGTAGAGGATCACACCTCCGAACAGGGTCATGCCTTCTACCCTCCCTATCATCGAGTTCAGGGAGATAAGAAACAGATATATTGATACGCCGAGCATAATCGGTATGTCCCTTTTCACGATCGACGCGGAACTGGTGATGGGCTGGAAGAGGGCCGCCAGCCCCAGAACCAGCCCGATGTTGCATATGTTGCTTCCCACAACGTTCCCGACCGCGATCATGCTTTTCCCTTTGATGGATGAAATAAGGCTCACCACAAGCTCCGGCGCCGATGTGCCAAAGGCCACCACTGTCAAACCTATGACCACAGGGGTTATGCCGAGACTCCTCGCCAGGTTGGAAGAGCCCTTAACAAGCCACTCCGCTCCAAAGTAGAGCATTACAAATCCGATAAGGCAAAACAATAAGTTGAGTCCCACGATTCCGCTTCCTTTTTGTTGTTAGGATAATTAGCTGAAGTATTATGACTTTCTGGAAATACGCCTTCGCTGAACACTTTTTGAACAGGGGACGGCATCTTTTCCAGGTGCAATTAAAGAAAGGAGTCAAAATTGATGTTTCGGACCGACCGGAGGCCATTTAAGGCCCCATGGTGATAGGCATGCCGATGAAAATAATAGGCCCCCAGGGGGCAAGCCCCCCGGGGGATAGTCTCCATCACTTGATATCGGGTTGATACATGAGTTTATTATCCATGCTATAGGTGCAGGGAAGTCCCTCCAGGCGCCAGCCCCCATAATATCGCATTCCGTGATAGATGCTCTCTTTGTTACCGTTTTTCTCTCCCTCGAAGCCGCCCATCATACTAAAAATTTTATTTTCTGCGAATCCCCCCTTGACAGCCGCCCCGGCTGCGCTGCAGCTCCTGCCGCCGCTTCTTCAGTAGAATATCAGGGTATCGGTCTTGGGATTAAAACGGGCAAGGAGGTCTTTCACGAAATCGGGATTGGGGGCGAGATTATAGCCCTTCTCTCCGGCCTCGTTGGTCAAGAACATAAAGGGGATATTGCAGGCCCCCACTGCATGGCCCACGAACTGATATTCCGCCCTTGTCCTCACGTCAACCAAAAAGGTATGCTGGGGGTCTTTCTGGATCATCTGATAGGCTTGGATGGGGGTAACGTTGCCGCCTGGGTGCTCCTTTTCAACTGAATATTCATATCCCGCATAGGCAAGGGACGTAAGGAAAAACACCAGGACAATCGATAAGAAAAACTGCCGCCTTAATGATTTCATTTCTTTTCCTCCTTTCCTTCTCTTTGGTGGATGATATAACTGCCGTCGATTAAATATTTGATAACATTTTTTACTTAAAAATCAAATGCAAAAAGTCCTTTCTTTAATACATGACTCTTTATTCTGCCAAAGACTATCCTCATAAGGATATAAACAAGAATGAAAATGAAGGAAAAACCTACCGTTTTGCCCATAGGGGGAATGAATAGTGGCAGTGGGAAGGCTACTTCCGAAAACCTGGTCTGCAACCATCCGAGGGCGCATGCTGCGGGCCACAAGGCCCCGCATGCCATGGCCGCCTCCAGGAAAAAGGTCCTGCCAAAGGCCTCGTTCGCGAGCCCGTTTATTGCCCTGTAGGCAGATCGATTACCTTCTCTTAGGGCGTTAATGGATCTTTCATGATATTCCATAGTCTCTCTGGAGGCATCTGAAAGAAAAGACCGGTTGGCAAGATGAAGCAGGGAAAGAGTAATCTGGCCCAGGACTACGGCCCACAGGCCCAGGATAAAGGTGCCAAGCCACCATCCTGTTACCGGGTCCTGGGGCCACCGGTAGGGCGCGATTAACAAGGAGTCTATCATTTCAAAAAGCCAGGTTCCTGTCATCTGACACCAGAGAAATTATAGTTTCATCATGTTAAGAAATCCCCGGGGCCTCAATTTAAAATGGCGGCAAGAGGCTATAGCCCAGGAAACCCAGGGTGGTATAACGAACGCCCACGTAGAATGCCAGCACCACAAAGATCCTCTTGAGCCATATGTCCGGGATATATCTGGATGTGCGCGGGCCGATCATGGATCCGATGAATATGCCGATCAATTCCATGCCGATGAACCCCCACTGGACCGGAATCCCGCCTCCTACCATGTAACTGAAGATGGAGACTATCATCCCAACCAGCACCACCAGGGCGCTGGTGCCGGCCACAAGAAACATGGGGAGACCGGCCACGGATGTCAGGAAAGGCACGTACAGGAATCCGCCGCCCACGCCCAAGAAGGAGGCAAGGGCCGCAATGAAGATGCCCCCGAACATTGGTATATAGGCCTTGAACCGGAATTCGACACCAAAAAAGGTGAAGCGGATGGTGCCTATGAAAAAGGTCAGGACCCAGCCGATAAGCGCCAGGAGGTAGGCCACCCATTTCGCGCCCCCTGCCAGGTTCACCCAGAGGGCGCTGGCCACGACCACTGCGAGGGCAATGAACATCATGGTCCAGCTCCCCTCGAGTATCTTGACGCCCTGATTCGCGGCCGCCCCCTCTTTTGTCTGTTTTTCAAAGGCCGCTGCGGCCTCCTTGGCCTGCTTCCTCTTGGCCTGGCCACGGGCGCTGGTTTCCCTGAAAAGTATCAGGCCAAGCAACAGGACCGCTATTCCAAAATAGCCAATATAGGATTTCAGGTTGATCTTCCCCGCCGTAAGATCGGGGACGACCCATGATCCGGCCACACCCCCGATCGCGAGGCACATGGCCAGGGGTGCCACGAGCCTCCCCATACGGTAGTAGTTGATGCTCGATATCAGGCCGCTTAGTCCGACAAGCCACTGGTTGGAGACGCGGATTGAATCGGTAACCAGCTTGTTGATCTGGTTTCCCGGGCCGAAACTCCTCGCGTAGTTTCCCAGGCCGAAGATGGTGATATGGCCGACACCCGCCATGATCCCGCCGAAGGCGCCTACTGTCGAAAAGATCCATCCGACCCAGATCGCCCATAGGAGCCCGACGATATAGTTTACCTTCGGCGCTCCAGGGATACCCAGGAATCCGGGTTCAGCCTCGGGATTGATTTGACCCTTTCCTGTCCCATGCGAGGTCTGGGCGATGGCCTCGGCCAGTTTATCTGTGTCGGCTGCCTTCGCCATGACCAGCGGAGAGGCAGTGATGCCAATAACAACCAGTAAACAGATTATCCACTTCAGACGGCCTTTCATTCTGCACCTCCCTTTATATGAGTTAACTGATCTATGTAGTGCCACCAAATATAGAATTTTTCATTTAAACATACAACAGGTTTATTAGCGCAACGCGAGCTCAGTCCCTGAGAATTGAAAACAGCTTCCGGCTGATATTAATAAATTCAGCGTTATCCATCTTCCTGGGCCGCGCCAGATTCACCCGGACCTCTTCCCTTATGTGTCCGGGGTTTTTACCCATGACCAGGATCCTGTCCGCCAGGGTGATGGCCTCATTTACATCATGGGTAACGAATATGATCGTATGCGCAAGTCTTTCCCACAGGCTGAGGAGGAGATTCTGCATCTCTTCCCGTGTCTGGGCGTCAAGTGACGCGAAGGGCTCGTCCATAAGGAGGACCTGGGGCTTGAGTATGAGCACCCTTGCCAGCGCGACCCGCTGTCTCATGCCTCCTGAGACCTCATGGGGCATATAGTCCCCGAACTCCTTCAATCCCACCAGCGAGAGGAAACGCCCCACCTCTTTTTCACGGCTCTTTTTGTCTTTGATCAGGCCCTTCAGGCCAAAGGCAATGTTCTCCCTCACCGTCAGCCAGGGGAACAGGGTGTCCTCCTGAAATACAAAACACCGGTCAGGCCCCGGCCTGGATACGACTCTCCCGTTCAATCTGACGGTCCCTGTGCTGGGTTGCATGAAACCGGCCAATATCTTCAGGAGGGTGGTCTTGCCGCACCCGCTTCGACCAAGGACACAGATCATCTCACCCCTTTTAACCTTGAAGTCCAGTCCCTCAAGGACGGTCAGAAAGGCCGGTCTTACGTGAAAGACCTTGCCGAGATTTCCGATCTCAAGGAGCGGTTCGTGACCGGCCATGGCCCGTTTTGGGACCGCTTTCAACCTCGGTTTCATCCGATACCCCTGGCGCTCCTGAAACAGACGCGCATTATGGCCGTGAGCAGTTTGTCACACACCCTTCCTATCACGGCTATGATAATGATTCCCACTACAATGATGTCGATACGACCCAGCATTCTCGCATCCATGATAACCGCGCCCAGGCCGTTCGGGACTCCTGTGAGTTCCCCGAGGACGAGATAGGCCCAGGAGATGCCCAGGCCCAGGCGGAGACCCGTCATAATATGGGGCATGGCGCCCGGCAATAGAATCGCGAAGGTCCCTCTGATCCTGTTGACTCCCATCATGGCGCCGGCCTGCAACAAAAGGGGATTGATCTGCCTGGCGCCGGCCGCCGAGTTTATGTAGACGGGAAAAAAGGCTGCCAGGGCCACAAGGAAGATGGTGGTTTTGATGCCTATGCCGAACCAGACCATGGCAAGGGGTAGCCAGCTTATCCCCGGTACGGACCTGAGGCCGTTTATGGAAGCGCCCAGGAGTTGCCTGACCGAGGCAAGGCGTCCTGAAATGATCCCGAGGGGGATGCCTATTGCGACCGCAACACCGAAGCCGGAAAGGACCCTGACCAAGGAGGCAAGGGCGTCATCCAGGAACCTTCCGCCATAGGGGGATGAGCCGGGGCTTCCAAAGATATAGAGAAATCCGGCCCTTCCTATCTCAAGTGGGTGGGGAAGGAGGTAGGTGGGAATCATGCCCGCCTCGCTTATAAGGACCCATAAGAGCACCGCCCCGGAGGGGATGATCCAGGGGAGCAGGGAATGCCTCCCATTCCTTTTGAGTACTGCCCCGTATATGCGGTTTAAATCGGGCATCGGATTAACGTTCAAAACTGTTCGCACATTGCTCTACTATTCGAAGGTCATTCGGATCTTTTCAAAACAATATCAATAAAGTTGGCTCAAGGCATAGGGCTCATGGCTCAAGGTCTAATTCAAGTTCAGTGATCAGTGCCTATGGGCCTCTCCTTAAGCCCTGTGCCTTTAGCCTCATGCCTCATATTGATATCGTCTTTCAGAGACCGGCATGACCGCAGATTCCCCTGGCAACTCGCATCGGCAGGGATTATTTAAGGGGCGTCCTTCGCCCTTTGGACAAAGGTCAGGTCAAAAAGTTTTTCATAATCGGGCTGCCTGTCAATCACCCCAAGGGCCTGCATCCGCTCTCCCAGGGCCCGGGCCTTTTCAATAAAGGATTGATCCATGTCCCATGCCAGTTCCATGTTCGCCGAGGCCCTTTCAAGGACCTCCAGGCCGGTGCCGAAGAGGGAAGCCCTCCTGAGCCATTCGTCCCTGTTCTTTATTAGATACCTTGTCGCCCTGACATGGGCCGCGACAAGGCGGTAGACCAGTCCGGGATCTTCCCTGATTGTTTCTCCCCTGACCAGCATACCCGCGTTTATGGCGCCGATGGACTCATCATAATAGGGATAGGAGAGTATCTTTCCATAGCCCTTAAGTACCGCAAGTGTGGGAAAGGGCTCACCTGAAAGGAAGGCGTCAATACCGCCCCTTGCCAGGGCTATGCCCACATCAAAGAAATCTACCCTGGTCAGCCTGACATCCCTCTCAGGGGAAAGCCCGTTCCGCGTGAGGGCCTCCCTCAGAAGTATCTCATGCATGGTGCCCGGGACATAGCCTATCTTCCTGCCCTTGAGGTCATCTATATCCTTTATGTCTCCATCCTTTCTGACCACCAGGGCTGAGCATTTGTTGCAGAGCGCGGCCACAAGCACAACGGGCTGCCCCTTTGAACCGGAGTGTATTGCATGGGCCAGGGTCGTCCCGCACATGTCGAGGCTCCCCGCAAGGAGGGCCACCTTTTGATCGGCCGGATTGGTAAAAGGGAATATGCTGATCTTTTCCTCCGGCACGATAAATCGTTCATAGAAAAAGGGCTGAATGGTCTGGGCCGTTTTCCAGGTGCCCACCCTGATTCCCCCTGCTGTCCCGCGGGCCGGAAGAAAAAGGATAATGCAAACGATTGCCAGGATCAACAGAACAGGAGAGATAAGTAGCCGAGATTTCAAAGGGATCTCCTCTCAAGGCCCTTTTCAGGGACGCCTTGATATGGCACTACTCCCGGTTTGCTAAGGGGTTCTTGAAAACAGTTGGACGGGAGGCCGGGATTCCATCCCATCTCCGACTGCATCTCCCTGCAATGCCCTATCCCTGTTCCCCTGCCCTTACAGGTGTCCGCACTGGCGTCACGGGGGCTGGCCCCTGCCTCGGGAAAAAACAGATTGGCGCCGGCGATCAGAGACGCGGAATTGGGTTCGTGGGTGCAGTGGGCCCTGGGTATGTCTCCCATGACGAGGCGGCTTACGGCTACCAGCTTTGCCATTTCGATCTCGCTTATCATCCCCTTTTTTTCCATGGGCGAGCCGGGGAAGTTGATTCGCCGCATGACCCCGCTATAGGTGGCCTCCCTTGCCCGGGCCAGGAACATGAGGTCCAGGATCTCGTCCACGCCGTGCTCCGGGCCCACAGGTTCGATACAGTTCATCCAGAGGAGGCCCACATCCTTTAAGACGTCTATTGTATGTAACCGCTTTTCCCTCTTAAAGGGCGTGTCCCTTCCCTCTCCCAGCCTGACGGCGTGGTAGGCGCCCGGGAAGCCTGCATCCAGAAGCCTTTCACCCTCCTTATGACTGATGTCCCGCGTGTTGGCCACCAGGGGCACAGACACCTCTCTTGTAAGCATCCTCCCTATCTCTAACAGTCTCTCAAAGGAATATGTCCCGGTCGTCATGATATTCAGGGCGTCCGCTCCGCCGGATTCCGCTCCCTTTGCCCATTCAAGGATCTGGTCCTCATCAAACTCGGTCTTCTCATTAAAGATGCCCGCACTTTGGGTAAGGGAACAGAATCTGCAGTTGTAGGGGCACGGCTCCACGTTGATCCCTATGTGAAAGTGGTTCTCTCCCTTGCCCATGAAACCGGTCCTGGAGAGATCGTCAGCGGTCTGCATGAGGGCATATGCCTCCCTTGACCCGGTCTCTATCCCCATGAGATCCAGGGCCTCCTCCCGGGCGATGCCGGCCCCTTGGCTACCCTTTCTCAGGATATCCGCTATCCGTGGAGAGATCCTCCAGCCCATCCGTAAGCCCTTTCTCGATATTTTAGCAAGGGTCAGTCCCCACCCTATCTTATCTCAACATGATAGCCCTTTTCCATCAGCTTCCTTGAAATCTCTTCACAATGGGACTCCCCGCGGGTCTCCAGCTCCAGCTCCACGTGGGTAACGTAGAGGGGAGCGTCTTTTATGTGACGTTCATGGCGAATATCAAGGACATTTGCCTTCAGGCCCGCAATGAGATTCAGGAGCCTGGAAAGGGACCCGGGCACGTCATCCAGCCTGACCAGAAACCTCATGATACGTCCATTCTTTGTGAGCCCCTGATTGATTACGCGTCCTAACAGCGGGCTGTCAACGTTCCCGCCGCTTACGATCAGGACAACATTGTCTCTTTCCCCGACCTTGAGGGCCCCTGCCATCAGCGCCGCAATGGGAACGGCCCCCGCCCCCTCCGCAAGGATCTTTTTGCGCTCAAGCAGGGTCAACATGGCCGAAGCTATATGCCTCTCCTCAACCAGGAGCACCTCGGCAACATGGCCTAACATAATCTCAAGATTGAGCTTGCCCACCTCCTTGACGCTTATTCCGTCCGCGATGGAGGACTGGGAGCGGACCCTGATCGCCTTTCTCTGTTTCATCGCTTCATAGGCAGAAGGGCATCGGGCCGACTGGACGCCGATCACCCTGACTTCCGGCCTCAGGGACCCGGCAACCATGGCGATGCCGGAGATCAGTCCGCCTCCCCCCACAGGGCTGATAATCGTGTTCACGTCAGGGAGGTCCTCAAAGACTTCCAGGGCAATGGTCCCCTGCCCTATTATTATGTCAGGGTCATCGTAGGGATGGATAAAGGTCCGGCCTTTGCGGGCCAGGTCCCTGGCTATCTCGATACTCTCCTCGAGACTTTCACCCCTGATGATTACATCACCCCCGTAACTCCTCGTGGCCTCCTGTTTGGAGATGGACACCCATTCGGGCATCACTATGGTGGATGGAAGGCCGGCCTGTGTCGCCGCCAAAGCCAGGCCCTGGGCATGGTTCCCCGCGGATGCCCCTATGACCCCGCCTGGGCCTATTTCTTTCCTTCTTGCCAGGAGCTTATAGGTTGCGCCCCTTATCTTAAAAGAGCCGGTTCTTTGAAGATTTTCCAGTTTTAAATGGATACTGCACCCGAATTCATGGCTCAGGGTAGGCGAATAGAGGAGAGGTGTCCTGGTTACCTTTCCCTTTATAATCCTGGCGGCCTCCTGAAATTCCGACAATGTTATCATCTAATGAATTCCGTTCATTTTCTTAAATCCCTGGCATGGAATCAGGTCTCGAGCTCCTTTTTCAGCTCCCTGGTCATAAGCTCCCTCACGGCCACCACCGGGTCCTTTCCTTCGTAGAGAATCTCATAGACCTGGCTGATAATGGGCATTTCAGTGCCTATCTTTTTTGCCATCTGATAGGCGGATACGGAGGTCCTGACACCCTCCGCCACCATATTCATCCCCCTGGTGATCTCATCGAGACCCATCCCCTGTCCGATCTTGAGTCCCAGGCTCCTATTCCTGCTGAGATCGCCTGTGCAGGTCAGGACCAGATCCCCTATGCCCGAGAGCCCCGCAAAGGTCATGGGATTTGCGCCCATGGCCACCCCCAGTCTGGTTATCTCCGCCAGACCCCTTGTAACCAGGGCGGCCCTGGCATTAAGACCGAATCCCAGGCCGTCCGCGGCGCCGGCTGCAATGGCGATGACGTTTTTGAGGGCCCCGCAGAGCTGAACGCCTATAAGATCGTCGCTTATGTATACCCTAAAAAACTCCGTGGAAAAAATCCTCTGCAACCGTTCAGCGTGGGTCAGATCCCTGCAGGCTATTGTTACGGCCGTGGGCTGCTTCACGATCACTTCCCTCGCAAAGCTCGGCCCGGCCAGGCATGCGAAGAGATTGCCGTACCCCTGGAGCAGTACATCTTCGGCGACTTCGGACATGATCTTGAGGCTGTGGTTCTCTATGCCCTTTGTTGCCGATATCAGAGACATTTCCGGCCTGAGATAGGGTATCATCCGCCCCAACACCTCCCTGAAGACATGAGAGGGAACCACCATCACGATAATCTCCTTGCCCTCCAGGGCCTCTTCAAAGGATCGAACCGGATGTAAACCCTTGTCAAGCTTCATGCCCGGCAGGAAGGCGCTGTTTATCCCTTCATTCGCTATCTGCTGATAGACCTCCTCCTCCCTGACCCAGAGATCCACGTGGTGCCCCTTTTCCGCCAGGAGATTGGCCAGGGTAGTACCCCAGCTTCCGGCCCCTATTACGGCGATTCGCTCGATTTCCTTCTTTTTCATGAACGGCTCCTTAAAAGCCCGATCCTGATAGGGCTGGTAATATTCAGAGGTATGTGTGGGTTGCGGCTTTATGTTATTAAAGGAGCAATTAAGGCTTTATTATCATTTTTCCACCCACTCCTGCAAGTATATCCCTGATCCATGATAGAATCCCGGTAAATTAATGCCATTCCGTGCCGACCCATGGATCGAAATGGCATATCATTTGATCTTGACATACCGTGTCCTTTTCTTATATGGCTTCCTCCAATTCCACGCAGTAGGATGTCTGAACCCTGGGATTTATGGAATTCTAAAACAGATTTTAAGGAACGACTATGGCATGACTGATTTTTAGAGTTATATTTAATGGATGGTATTATTCCGGCGTCATAGGGTGGTGTGAGGAAAGGTCAATATTCTTTTATTTATCTGTGGTATTGATAATGCCGATTCACCTGAAAGACGCCGTTTTTGAAGATAGAATTTGACAAAAAGGAGTTATGATGATTACAGCCACCCTTTTCATGATGGGACTGGGCGCCTTCTGCGGATTTGTGTTGAGCGCCGCATCCCGCATATTTTATGTGTATGAAGATCCCCGCATCGAAAAGATCGAGGAATGCCTGGCCGGGGCCAACTGCGGGGGTTGCGGTTACGCAGGATGTTCCGCGGCAGCCGCGGCCGTGGTTCGCGGCGACGCCTCCCCAAACGTCTGCATAGTGGGAGGTCCGGACTCCGCAAAAAAGGCCTCCGAGATTATGGGATTGGCACTGAGCCTTGCTGAACCATCCACGGCCCACGACCCCTGTACAGGGGGGGACCGCGCCGCTGACAGGTTCATCTATGCGGGCGTTAACAGCTGCAAGGCCCAGAATATGCTCTATGGCGGTAAACGGGTATGCGACATCGGTTGTCTGGGCCACGGCGATTGCGTGAAGGCCTGCCTCTTTAATGCCCTGAAAATGGGTCCCGAGGGTTTCCCCGTCGTGGACGAGGAGATGTGTGTTGGATGCGGCGCATGCGAACGTGCGTGCCCCAAAAATATCCTTGAGGTGAAGACGCCTTCTGAGCGCCTCCTACATTTCAACCAGTATGACGAATGCCTCGCCCCCTGCAGGCAGACCTGCCCGGCCGAGATCAATATCCCCCTTTACATCGCCCAGATCCGCAGGGGTGATTATGAGGGCGCGGTGCACACCATAAGGGAAAGAAACCCCCTTCTCCTTGCCTGCGGCCGCGTGTGCCCACATCCCTGCGAGACCAACTGCCGGAGAGGCATAGAGGACGAACCCGTTTCCATCAATCAGTTGAAGAGGTTCGTGGCTGACTATGAGATGAATTCGGGACGCCGGATCCCCATACCCACCGTCCCCCCAAGCCATAAAAGGGTTGCGGTCGTCGGAGGGGGGCCCGCGGGACTCAGTTGCGCCTATTTTCTCAGGAGACTGGGCCACGAGGTGACCATTTTTGAGGCCATGCCTAAACTGGGAGGCATGCTCAGGTACGGGATACCGGAATACCGCCTCCCCAAAAAGGTCCTGGACTGGGAAATCGAGGGGATCCTTAATCTTGGCATAGAAACCCACACCAATGTTACCTTCGGCCTGGACTTTGACCTCGCCTCCCTAATTTCAGCGGGATATGATGCCGTCTTCCTGGGTATCGGGGCCTGGAAGGACGCGAGGCTCCGGGTGGAGGGCGAGGACCTGAAGGGTTGTTATACGGGGATCGATTTTCTTTCACGGCTTGCCAATGGTGAATCCCTGGCCATAGGTCGGGTAGCCGCGGTCATAGGCGGCGGAAATACTGCCATTGATTGCACCAGGAACCTCCTCCGTCTGGGAGCCGAGAAGGTCTACATAGTTTACAGAAGGACCCGCAATGAGATGCCGGCCAATAATGTGGAGATCGAGGCGGCAGAGCACGAAGGTGTCGAGATCCTCTTTCTCTCCGCCCCCCTCAGCGTGAAGGGGGATGAAAAGGGAAAGGTCACGCACCTGGAATACCAGAAGATGGAGCTCGGGGAGCCTGATGCCAGCGGCAGGAGACGGCCGGTTCCAATAGAAGGCTCCAGGACCCTCCTTGAAACGGATATGGTCATTACTGCCATTGGCCAGTCGCCTGATATCTCTTTTACGGAAAGGACCCGCAGGCGATTAGGGGAACTGAAAACCACCCGGTGGAGCACTATTGACGTGGACCAGCAGACCCTCCAGACCAACATCCCATACCTCTTTGCCGCAGGTGACGCGGCCACGGGACCTTCCCTTGTGGTGGAAGCGATTGGCGGAGGGCGGAGGGCGGCCCGCTCCATACACCAGTATATCATGGGCCAGGAGGTCTCCGCTGAACCCGGTGAATTGGCCAAAAAGCTTGTCCCCGAAACCATATTCGACCAGGTGATCGGCATTGAGCGAAAGGCCAGATCCCAGATGGTTGAGCTTCCGGTCTCTGAACGGGTCCGCTCCTTCATCGAAGTGGATCAGGTCCTCACGGAAGAGGCGGCATTAAAAGAGAGTGAGAGATGCCTCTTTTGCGGAAGAATATGCTATAACATGGATTCCAGCGCACTCGGGCACGAGGAGGCACGGGCAGCCTGAACCTTAATACCCCCTTGATAAAATGCTTATACCTGGCCCCTAAATGTGATATTATCGAGAAAAATGGAGTTAAAGGAGGTCTCGATGGTCTCTCTTGATTTTTTAAAAAATGTCAGGGTCTTCGACGGCCTGGATGACCGGCGGATCGACAAAATCCGCGAATTGTGCCGCGAAGAGGAGTATAAGCAGGGTGACAGGATATTCAGGGAAGAGGATGAAGCAAGATACCTCTGGATAGTCCTGGATGGACAAGTGGATATCCGCTTCGACCTTCCAGGACGCGATAGCTCAGAGGTGAGCACAGTCTATTCCGAGACCTCAGCCAATACCTTTGGGTGGTCAAGCTTTGTCCCGCCCTTTAGATATATCCTGTCAGCCTACTGCGCCAGCAGGGGCTGCAAGGTCGCCAGGCTGGATAAGGATTATCTTACAAGGATTTTCGACTCGGATCCCAGGATGGGATATTTGTTCATGTCCAATCTCGCGGGAGTGATCAGCACACGGTTCCATGACCTTCAGAATTCTTCCGTGGTACTTTCATACTCTACGGTAAAGATCACCGTTCATATGGCAACATGCGGAATCGCGGCCGGCGCACGGGAGGTCATGAAGGCCCTCCAGGAGGAGGTGTACAATTCCGACCGGCCCGATATCCAGGTAGAGAGCTCGGGGTGCCTGGGAAAGTGCAGCACAGAACCCAATGTCACCGTGGAGATAGGGGGCGAGGAGCCTGTGATTTACCAGCACATGACTTCCGATAAAATGCGCCGCGTCTTTAAAGAGCATGTCCTCAACGGCAGGATCCAATCAGACCTCATTTTGGCCCTTTAGTCAGGGATAAGATCGATCCCTGTGTTTTTGGGTCTGGCATTCGGTCATGGCCTCGCCTGATTATGAGAAGTGATTCAGGAAAAATACAGCATGCATATACTCTTGCTTGAATGATACTAAAATATTACATGGAGGATTAAATGGTCAGTCTCGACTTTCTGGAACAGGTCGAAGTCTTTAAGGATCTGGGGGACGACCAGTTGGCGGCGGTGAGAAATTGCTGCCAGGAGGCGGAATACCGGAGGGATGAAAAGATATTCGGCGCCAAGGAGGAGCCGTTGTTCCTTTGGGCGGTCATTGATGGGGAAGTTGTCCTAAAACTTCAACTGCCCGAGTCCAGCCCCCTTAATAATGATACTATTGCGACCCTTTCACCCACAATGACCTTTGGCTGGTCGAGTCTCGTACCACCGTCTGAATACAGTCTCTCCGCCTACTGTTCGTCCAGGAGATGCAAGGTCCTGAAGGTTGACAGGAAGGATCTATGCGATCTCTTCGAGAAGGACGCGGAGCTTGGATACCTGGTCATGTCAAAGATCGTCTCTGTTGTCGGCTACAGATTCCACCAGTTGAGGGAAGAGATAATAAAAAGTATAGGCCATGATATCATTAACCGGTGGTGATAGAATTCCAAGCCAGGCTGACAACTTAAGAGTTATTCCTCCATCAGCTTGGCCACTCCGACCACCCTTTCTCCTTCACCAAGATCTATCAGTTTGACACCCTGGGTATTCCTGCCGATGACCGAGATATCCGCCACCCTCAGGCGGATGATCTTCCCCTGTTCAGTGATTATCATGAGCTGATCCTGATCGCTAACCTGGTATGAATAGACCACAGGTCCATTCCTCTCCGTGGCCTTGATTGTCAGGATGCCCTTTCCTCCCCTTGTCTGACGCCTGTATTCCTCGGTCCTCGTCCGCTTTCCAAAACCGTTCTCTGTCACGGTCAGGATCGTGGCGCCCTCTTCAATGGCCTCCATCCCCACCACTTCGTCACCCGGTTCCATCCTGATCCCGATGTTGCCGGCTGCGACCCTTCCCATGCCTCTCAGGTCCGATTCCGGAAACCTTATGGATTTCCCGTTGCGCGTAGCAAGGAATATATCATGGCTTCCATTTGTGACCCTGACCCCTATGAGTTCGTCCTCTTCATTTATCTTGAGGGCAATAATGCCTATGGCTCGGGGATGGCTGTAGGCCATGAGAGGCGTCTTTTTTACGAGGCCGTTCTTCGTGGCCATGACCACATAGGCATTCTCCTCGAATTCCTTTACGGAAAGGACTGTGGCAACCTGCTCGCCCCTCTGGAGCTCCAGGAGGTTGACTATCGCCTTTCCCCTTGACATCCTTCCTGCCTCAGGGACCTCGTGGACCTTTTTCCAGTAGACCCTGCCCTTATTAGTGAAAAATAACAAATAGTTATGGGAAGATGCAACGAAAAGGAGTTCCACAAAGTCCTCTTCCTTTGGCACAACACCGGTGAGCCCCTTGCCGCCACGACGCTGGGCCCTGTAAAGGCTTATGGGATTCCTCTTTATGTATCCCCGGTGACTTATGGTCACGACCATGTCTTCGTCCGCGATAAGATCCTCAAGTTCTATTTCGCCCGCCTCCTCGAGTATCTCGGTCCTGCGCTCGTCCCCGTATCTATCCCTTACATCCTTAGTCTCTTCCTTGATTATCTCCTTTACCATGGCGGGACTCGCAAGTATCGCCCTGTACCTGGCAATATCCTTGATAAGCGTCCTGTACTCCTCGTCGACCTTTTCACGTTCCAGGCCTGTAAGCCTATGGAGCCTCATATCTAAAATGGCCTGGGTCTGGGCCTCAGACATCTCGAATTCGGACATCAGGCGTGCCTTGGCCTCCTTTGGATCAGAGGAGGATCTTATCAGAGAGATTACATCATCCAGAAACTCCAACGCCTTTTTGAGTCCTTCAAGGATATGGGCGCGCTCCTCCGCCTTCCTGAGGTCAAAGACCGTCCTTCTTACTATTATCTCTCTCCGGTGATCTATAAACTGCTCAAGGATCTCCTTTAGATTCAGGACCTCAGGTCTCCCCTTGACAAGGGCCAGGAATATTATCCCAAAGGAGATTTCCATCTGTGTGAATTTATAGAGGCGGTTCAGTATCACGAGGGCCTTTCCGTCCTTTTTCACATCCACCACGATCCGCATCCCGTCCCGGTCTGATTCGTCCCTGATGTCGGAGATATCCTCGATTTTTTTCTCCTTCACCAGATCCGCGATACGTTCCAGCAGCTTCGTTTTATTGACCTGGTAGGGTATCTCCGATATTACTATCCTTTCCCTGATCTTGGCGACCTTCTCCACAAAGGCCCTCGCCCTTATCTTGATAATTCCCCTCCCCGTCTTGTAGGCCTCAGATATCCCTTTTTTGCCTAATATAAACCCGGCCGTGGGGAAGTCGGGGCCTGTAATCACCCTCATCAGCTCTTCCAATTTAATCTCCGGCCTATCGATTACCAGATTTATGGCATCGCACACCTCCCTTAGGTTGTGGGGCGGTATGTTTGTGGCCATGCCCACTGCTATCCCGGATGAGCCGTTCACAAGGAGATTGGGTATGTTTGTGGGCATGATAGACGGCTCCAAGAGGGAGTCATCATAGTTGGGAGAGAAATCTACGGTCTCTTTCTCAATATCTGAAAGAAAATCCTGGGCCAGCCGGGTCATGCGGACCTCGGTATATCGCATTGCCGCCGGGGGATCGCCGTCAACGGACCCGAAATTGCCCTGGCCGTCCACCAGTGGATATCTCAGTGAAAAGTCCTGGGCCATTCGGACAATGGTGTCATATACTGCTGTATCTCCATGGGGATGATATTTACCAATAACGTCACCCACGACCCTGGCCGACTTTTTATAGGGCCTGTTAAAGTAGTTCCGGAGTTCATGCATCCCATAGAGCACGCGCCTGTGGACCGGTTTGAGACCATCCCTTATATCCGGAAGGGCCCTGCCGACTATGACGCTCATGGAGTATTCGAGATAGGATTTTTTCATCTCGTCTTCTATATTCACGGAACTATAATTAATATCCGATACCATGTATTTTTACCTCAAACCAAATAATCCACGCCGCAAGGACATGGCCTCGCCCCAGCTCATTAAGGATTCAATTATAGAGATGGGTACCGTGTTTCTCTTCCTTGCGCCCTAAGCCCTTCGCCTTTAGCCTTTCTTTCATCATACATCCAGCTCCGTCACTTCCAACGCGTTATTCTGGATGAACTCCCGCCTCGGCTCCACCTTGTCGCCCATAAGAACGGTAAAGATGTCGTCCGCATCAACCACGTCCTCTATCCTCACCCTGAGCAATCTCCTCCTCTCGGGATCCATTGTCGTCTTCCACAACTGTTCCGGATTCATTTCTCCAAGACCCTTGTATCTCTGAATAGTGAGGCCTTTCTTGGCCTTTTCCATGAGATCCTTCATAAGCTCCTGCGGACCACCGACCTTCTTTTCCTCCCCTTCGCCCAGGATCCTATATTCCCCCCGCATCAGATTGCCAAGCTTCTCATTGATCCCGATCATTTTTCTTAATTCAGGAGAAGCCAGAAACTCATAATCGATATAAAACGGCTGGCCGCCGTTTTGGGTCTCTGTCACCGTAAATTCATATTCCCCGTCTTCCTCTGTTATTTTGACATCGCTGACCAGGAATCCTTCCGCCTGTAGGTCTTTAAAGATCTTTTCCATAAATTCCCTGTTCTTAAACATCTTTTTATCCTGGGAGCCCTTTGAGGCCAGTAACTCGATGAATCTGGGGCTGTAGCCCCTTTTGGAAAGCCTCTTGAGGTTTTCGTCGTATTTTATTATTCCTTTCAGCAGCGCTATCAACTTTGTCCCGGCTATCTCGTCTCCACTTTTAGCGATCACCTTTTCATTCTTGGCAATGCGTCCTAAAATAAAGTTATTGAACTCGTCTTCGTCCTTTATATAGACCTCGTTTTTCCCCGAAACTACCCGGTAGAGCGGAGGTTGTGCAACATAGAGGTGACCGTTCTCTATCAGCTCCGGCATCTGCCTGAAGAAAAATGTCAGGAGAAGGGTCCTAATGTGAGACCCATCTACATCCGCGTCAGTCATTATGATGACCTTATGGTATCTCAGTGAATTGATGTCATATTCATTATCACCGATACCGGTCCCGAGGGCGGTTATCATGGTCCTTATCTCTTCGCTTGAGATCATCTTATCAAAACGTGCCTTCTCAACATTAAGAATCTTTCCCTTCAGGGGCAGGATTGCCTGGTTCCTGCGGTCTCTACCTTGTTTAGCGGAGCCACCTGCCGAATCACCTTCCACCAGAAAGATCTCTGATCGGCTCGCGTCCCTCTCTTGACAGTCTGCCAGCTTCCCAGGCAGCGAGTGGTCTGAAAGCACGCCCTTTCTGCGTGCAAGGTCTCTCGCCTTTCTCGCAGCCTCCCTTGCCCGGGCCGCTTCCACGACTTTTGACAAAATCAATTTTATTATTCGCGGGTTCTCCTCAAAAAAATTGCTCAATCCCTCATTTACAAGATTTTCTACCAGCCCCTTTATTTCACTGTTTCCAAGTTTTGTCTTTGTCTGGCCTTCAAACTGGGGATTGGGAAGCTTGACGCTGATTACCGCCGTCAGGCCCTCTCTCACGTCGTCACCGCTTAGCTTATCTTTATAACCCTTTCCCTGCTGCGAGTTTTGGAGATAGAGGTTTATGCTCCTGGTTATTGCGGATTTAAACCCGATTAAGTGACTCCCCCCTTCAATGGTATTTATGTTATTTGCGAAGGTGAAAAGCTTCTCCTTGTAGGAGCTGTTATACTGTAATGACACCTCTATTATTACGTCGTTTTTCTCCCCGTAGAGATATATGGGGCTTTTATGAAGTACCTCCTCGTTCTTGTTTAGGTATTCCACAAAGGAGTTTATGCCACCTTCATATATGAACTCCTGCTTTTTCCCCGTGCGTTCATCCGATATCTTTATCCTCACCCCTTTTGTGAGGAATGAGAGTTCCCTCATCCTTTTCGCGATGGTATCAAAATCAAAATCCGTGTTTTCAAATATCTCTGGATCAGGTTTGAACAGTATGCTTGTCCCCCTCTTTTTTGTCTCACCTATAACCTTGAGTTCGGACTTGACAATCCCCCTTTCATATCTTTGAAAGTGGATTTTTTTACCCAGATGGACCTCCACCTCAAGAAACTGTGAAAGTGCATTCACAACTGAGACCCCGACCCCGTGCAGTCCGCCCGAAACCTTATAGCTCTTGTTGTCAAATTTTCCACCCGCGTGAAGCTTGGTCATCACGACTTCCAGCGCAGGGATGTTCTCGGTCTTATGCATCCCAACCGGAATTCCCCTTCCATTATCTGTAATCCTGACACTTCCATCGTTCAGTATCTTGATGTTGATATAGTCGCAGTAGCCTCCCATTGCCTCATCTATACTGTTATCCACAACTTCATAAATTAGATGGTGGAGACCCTCAAAGCCGGTGTTTCCTATGTACATGGCCGGTCTTTTTCTGACAGCCGTCAATCCCTCCAGTACCTTTATGTCCTCGGCACCGTAATTTGATTCTAACTCTTGCATATTAAATCCTCATGGGCATAACTAACCCTAAGAAACCTATATCATTATCACCTTTGATTAAACATGGGCTCGCATTATCTATAAAACCCAACTCCACTTCATCGCTTTCCATGGCCTGAAGGACGTCAATAAAATATCTCGAGTTAAAACCCATCTCCAGGCGTTCACCCCTGTAATCCACCTGGAGGCTGTCCCTTGCATCACCCAGGTCAGGATTTATTGAGACCAGTTCCATGGTATTATTCTCCAACAAGATCTTTACGCCCCTATAACTTTCACTACTCAGAATTATCATCTTTTTCATGCCATCAAGTAGATCTTCCCTCTTGATCTTGATTCGATGTTTTAAGTCTTTTGGTACTACGGATTTGTAGTCGGGAAATTTGCTCTCAAGTAATCTGATCACTATAAGGGAATCATCCTTTTTTGCCACGCAGTTGTTCTGTTTAAAGCCTAATTGTATCTTCTCACTCTCTGAAGACATCTTACTCAACTCCAACATCCCCTTCTTCGGTATCATTACCCCGTTTTCTATGGTCAGATCTTCTATGTTCTCTATTTCTTTTTCTATCATGGAAAGACGGTGTCCATCCGTGGAGACCATCCGAAAAAATGTCTTCCCCTGCCGTGCCACTTTTTCCGTGAATACACCCGATAGCTTGAATCCTGCCTCTTCCATTGTTACGGAATAGATGGTCTTATTTATCATCTCATTCAGTAGGTCCGCCTGGATTTCGACTTTATCCACTCCCTCTGGCTCCACAAATACAGGATATTCCTCGGCAGGCAGACAGGCCAGATTATACTGTGCCTTATCGTCAGATATAAAGACCCAGTTGTTCTCTTTTTCCTTTAAACGTATATCAACGCTCTTGCTTTCCTTTAATATCTCAAAGAGCTTTCTGCCGGAAATGGTAATACTCCCCTGTTCAATAACCTCAGCTGGGATGGTCTGTTGCATGCTGATTTCGAGATCGGTAGCTGAAATATTGATATCCGAATCAATAGTGGATATAAGTATCATTGAAAGAATGGGCATATTGCTCCTCTTTTCGATAATACTCTGTACCCTTGAGATCGACCTGAAAAGCTCTCCTCTTTTGACCTTTATATCCATAACGACCTCCGATTAATATATTTCTTTAGATATCTTATAATAGTAATAATAAGGGTTGTTATAATGTCGAAAAGCGGGTCAACTTATTGAATAATGAAAAAGTCTTTTTAAAATTTGATTTATAAAAATTCCCATATTTCCCATTATCCTTTTTCCCATAAGCTTATTTCCCTATACCAATAGAAGTCTTGAAAAAAAGGGGAAAATTTATTGATAAATTGTGGAAAAAAAGATTTTGTAAAATTAATATACGCCTTCAAATCAGGTTAGGAGATTTTCAATATTATTTAGATCCTCTGAAGTTCCTGTTATTTTTGATTTTTCCTTCTCTATCTTCTTAATAGCGTAAATAACCGTAGAGTGGTCTCTATTCCCGAATTGATAACCTATCTCAAGAAATGACATATCAGTATATTTTCTGGTGAAATACATGGCCAGATGCCTTGGATAGGAATAGAGCCTCTTTTTTTTATCGGATATCAGATCTGAAACCGAAATATTGAAATATCCTGATATAATAGCCTGGACATCCTTTATTCCAACATCCCTGTTACTACGGTCCTTTATCAGTGATTTTGCTATTGAAAGATTTATATCCCCATTATTAAGTGAAATGTAAGTTTCAATGCGAATAACATTTTTTAATAATGTTTTTAAATCGTTACTTGATTTTACTAAGAAAGATATTACATCATTTGGTATATTAATATTTTTATCTTTCAATTTATATTTAATTATATTAATTTTATTTTCATAATCAATACCCGGAATCTCAGTCAAGAGGCCCCAACCCAATCTGGATTTTAGTTGAGAATTGATGTTTTTTAGCCTGTTAGGAGGCCTATCCCCTGTTATAACTACCTGTTTTTTATCACCTAAAATTACATTAAAGATGTTAAGAAACTCTTCTTGTACTTTATTCCGGTTTGACAAATAATGCACGTCGTCAAAGAGCAGGACATCAATATCTTGGTATTTTTCTCTGAATTTATAAGTAACTTTATTTCTTAAGGAATTATTGAAATCTGAAATAAAGCTTTTTGAATAAACATATCCCACATTTATTTTTTTATCCCTGTCCTGGATATAATTCCCTATCGCATTGAGGAGATGGGTCTTTCCTAAGCTGGATCTTGAAAAGATGTATAAAGGATTGTAACGTTCACCCGGCCTTTTCGATACTTCAAGTGCCGAGGTATAGGCAAACCTGTTGTTTTCGCCTAAGACATAATTATCGAATATCATGGATTTATCTAAACTATCTTTAAAAAATGTCTTATTTCTATTAATTTTTTCTATTTTATTAGGTAATATCCTGGAATTTTTTTTCCTGCATTTTATATTTATATTTAGTGACTCTTTTAAAACCTCCTTAAAAGAGGTTTTAATATCGTTCATGTAGTTATCTCGTATCCAGTTGGCAACAAATTTGTTAGGCACCTTTATTAAAGCAAGATTACTGTCAAGCTTCTCAAGGCTCGCATGAGAGAACCAGGTCATAATCTCAGACTTTGACAGTTTTGACCCCAGTGTCTCCATGATTTGATTCCAGATTCCAGTTTCAGCCGTCATAACAGTGAGTTAACCTATAAA
>CAZGIZ010000024.1:0-38382 GCA_964526655.1 uncultured Desulfobacteraceae bacterium
GTGTTTGAAAAAAAATTGAGAGTATTCAAACATGATCAGAAATTGCTTATCGCCAATCCTTCAAGTCAATAATACTTGCATTATACCAAAATCTCAGGATATTTCAGTATTCTTTTGGAATAGGAAAGAAATCAGCACTGAACAAAACAAGCCATTCCTTGCCATATGCTTCAAAATAGTAAGAGCAAAGATTACAAACGCTAATCAAATTATCAATGTTGAATGTAAGAGGATCTTTTATTCTTATTGACGTTTAGCTCGCCGTTTTCCTATTTTTTCTTAGCAGTCGAACCTGGCACCGAAGCATGTAAGATTCGAACACATTCGAGCATAGGGCCGTCAATTGAGCCATTACTTCGGACGAGATATTGTTGCGTTAGCTCTTCCGGCCCCAGGCTTGATAGAACCACAAGTCCTCTTTGATTTACGAATTGCTCGGCTTCTCCTTCTTCGAAGCCGAAAATCCAAGGTTCTCCCTTACTGGCCACCATTGCGGCCACTTGTCTGCACTTATAATATCCGGAAGTACCATCAATCACAGGTTTGAGCACGTAATCAAATATGATGGAACTCCCGGGATCTGAATGGTCGGCTATAAAGCGGAGTGTGCTGTCTACCCCTTGTTCCGTGATATACTGAGTGACGCCCTCCCATATAAAGAATGTCTTTTGTGTCGGCTCATATCCTGCTTTTTTTAAGACACCTTCAAGGGACTGCCTATTAAAGTCTATGGAGACGTATACGACCCAATCCGCTAATGACCCCATGATATTAGCAACCAGATTCTTTTTTTGGGCTAGCGTTGCGGGAAGGTCCACTTCGAAAAATCTCACCCCTGGCAAGATATCTCGAAAGCGGTAAGCTCTACTATCGTAGCCAGCGCCAAGGATAACAACCTGTTTTATTCCCTTAACCGCTTCCTCTTTTAGGATATTATCGATGTGCTTTGTACGGGCGTTGATCCAGTAATAAGATGACAATTGCATCATTTTAATTAACGTTTTGGAATACTCAAAATCCAACCTAAATCCGGATTCATCCCAGTATTCAGGACTAACAAACTTTTTTGCGAGATAATCTGGATTTCGGATTTTCTCGTCAGGGTCCATCGCTGCAATGGCCCGGAGGGCTGCGCAAGATTCAGCCGAAAAAGAGGGCTTTCCTGGTTCAACTCCGAATGCTACCGCTTGAGCAAGTCCTATACTGAAAAATACGATATATAATCCCAATTTGAGAAAATAGTGTAGCTTAACATCTGGGTTATGCAGAACAGACAATCTGTGCTTTTAATGAGTCCTGTCGTAATTTTGACGAAATAATTAGGCAGGTGATCCTGTTTCATTACGTGAGTTTGCAGGGAATGTCCTGTGAGAATGCTCAGTTAGACCCAAACGGGTTGCCTGGCATGGGAGTTGCAATTCCCCTATACAGCATCATTTTAAGTCCCGGACCCAAGGAGAAACAGGAAAGATGTCTCTTCACATCAACGGTAAGCAGGCCGATTTCAAACCCGCCGGCGTGACTAAGGTTCGCATGAAAATTAATCCTCCCGTGAAGCCTGACCTGCCAAGTGTGCCCCCTGACAGCGTCGGGGTCAACTCCAAGGGAAAAAACGAAATCAGTGAACCCATTCCCTTTGAAACCATCCTAAACAGCATGGGTCGGGGAACGGAAAACCTGTCGGATCAAGAGAAAAAGTGGATAGAATATACCATCAAACCCAATGACACGCTCTGGGCCCTGGCCGTCAAGCGGTTCCACGTGAAGGTGGATGACCTCATAAGGGACAACAACATCAAGGACCCGCGAAAAATCCAACCCGGTCAAAAGATCCGTGTCCGTATGCCTTCATATCCGGCTCAACAGGACGTGGTAGCAAGCTGGTACGGGGAAAAATATCACGGCAAGGCTATGGCGAATGGGGAATCCTTTGATATGCACGCCTTAACCATTGCCCATAAGGAACTTCCCCTGGGAACCCGTGTGGAGCTTGAAAATCCGGCCACGGGTGTGAAGGCGAGAGCAGTTGTCACTGATCGCGGACCCTATATTAAGGGTCGTGATGTGGATCTCTCATACGGCCTTGCAAAGAGGTTGTCACTCAATAAAAAAGGCATCGGGAACCTGATCATGCGCGTCCTTGGGTAGGGGCGTGAAAAGGGGCACGACCTTCAGTCAGTAAAAGACTTTATTTCTTAAGCTCCTCCGACACTTCCCGACCTATTTCTGCAATTCTTTTCAGGTGCGCCTCTTTGCCCCAGGAATATTGGGGCAAATCCCACTCTATTGTCTCCAGATTTTCCACAATTTCAGGAAGCAGGTTATAGGGAATGCTTATCAACAGCAGACCCTCGGGAAAGGTCTTTCTCGCCTTCATGCCGTGATGGAGGCCAGTAACCATCATGTTTATTTCTCCGCTTCCATAGGGATACATATAAAGATAGGCGCAACCCAATACAATTGTCCCTTTGGCATTCCATGCCGCGCCCGTCCTGTAGCCGTATGCCCTGAGCAAAATCTCGGCCTGGCCGGGCCTTGCAGTGACAATTAACAGGTCAGGGTCAAAGGGGAGTTTATCCAACGGGGAAAAGGCGATGTAATTGACAGTCCCCCTTTCCATCCTGTATAATTGCCCGTATATTTTACGATTGGCTCGCGGATCGTTGTAGACACCCAGCCTGGGCCCGATCTGCCCGCTCTCAAAAATCGGATCGGGCTCAACCATGCCCAGGAGAATCGGGCCTGCCTTGCACTCATGATTTTCTTTTGTAGCATAAAAAGGCTCTGAGTTCTGGCCCTCTTTGAGCATCTCGCAAAATGCAAGTTTTTTATCAAGCTGGTCAATGCCGTCTGGTTTTGTCAGCAAAAATTTGACACCAACCGGTTGATATTCAAAATCAAATCTTTCAAATACGGATAGATCGATCTGTTTTTCCACAATAGACCTCCAGGATTTAAATTATTAAAGTATCATTGCGGTTAAATATACCGCGTTTTCCCAATAAGACAAGCATATTTTCAGATTTATTGAGGGACCACATTTTATTCATTTTGGCCTTCTCCCAACTCCTTGGTGGAGAGGTCCTGGATTCAACCAACCCTTTCGGCGATAATCCCGAAATTCAAACACAGGCCAGGTTTGGGCAGCATAAACTTGACTGTCAGCCAATTTAATGATCCTATATAGCTATTGCACTGATATTCCCTTTACGCGGGAGTGAACCCAATGGGTCCCCTATGGAACCTCTCATAAAGCAGTTCAAGGACAGATACGAGGCCCTGAACGGTATTGTCCACCTCGTTGCCGGTTCGGATGAAGCAGTCATGGTGGTAGCCTCTGTTTTGAAGGAGGCCACGGCGGAACGAATCGCCCTTGCCGGGTTGCCCCCGGATCTATCGGACGCGATTATTGAACAATGCGAAGTGGATGGAATCGAGGTCCTGAGACCGCCTTTTAATAATTCAGGGCTCCCCCATTCAATCGACGGGGCAAAGGCGGGGATCTCAAGGGCCGCCTTTGCCATTGCGGAGACCGGCACGCTGGTGGAATTAACCCGTGATGACTCCCTCCGGCTGGTCTCCTCCCTCCCTGAGATCCACATCGGCATAATCAAGGCTGAAGATATAATAGAGAGGCTTTTTGAAGCCGCGGCGCCAATCCGAGATTTTTACGGCCAAAATCCGGATAACGGGGTGGTAACATTTATCTCAGGCCCGAGCCGCTCGGCTGACATTGAGATGCGGCTGACTCTGGGCGTGCACGGCCCCAAGGCCAGCCACGCGATTGTTATAAAAGGTTTTCATGGCTAATAGTGATCATAAACGGCTCATTGAAAATATTGAGCGGGCGATCAGGGAAAGGCCCAGGAGGGAGGCCCTTTACAGGGCCGTGAAGCGCGGCCGCGACAGCCGGAAAGCGGCGATTGAGGTCCTTCCCGGGGGAGAGTCCTTTCGCAAGGAGGTCAGGGCCATAAAGCTCAGGTGCCTGGATCAGCAGGAGGAACTTGTCCGGAGGTTCGCCGAAAAGGTGCGGGAGCGGGGCTCCCGTGTCTTCCTGGCAAAGGACGGGGCCGAGGCCATTGGATACATCCTGAAGATCGCTGCCGAAAACTCGGCAAAGATCGTTGCCAAATCAAAATCACTCACCAGCGAGGAGATCGACGTCAACACTCCCCTGGAGAAGGCCGGGATCGAGGTGGTTGAGACGGACCTGGGGGAGCTAATTATCCAGAAAGTGCACGAAAAACCCTTCCATCTCGTTTTTCCCGCTATCCATAAAAATGTCGAGGAAGTGGCGGAGATCTTCAAGAGGGTCACGGGTGAGGAGATCCCGCCTGATGCGGAAGCGGTCATGAAGGTCGTGCGCAGATATCTGCGTCCCATATTCCTTAACGCGGACATAGGCATGACTGGCGCCAACGTGGGAATCGCCGAGACCGGCGCGATCGTTATTGAGACCAATGAGGGGAACGCCAGGCTTGTTTCCTCCATCCCGGACGTCCATATATGCATTATGGGACGGGAAAAGATAGTGGACACGGTTGAAGACAGCCTTTATATGATGCTGGCCCATCCCATCAGCGCTGTGGGGCAGCAGTTGACGACCTATGTCACCTTTTTGGCCGGTCGTTCTCCCCTGGGCGAGACCCCTGAAAGGGGCAAAAGGGAATCCCACATCATTATCCTGGATAACGGCCGAACCCGGATGGCGGAGGACCCCGTGTTCAGGGACGCCCTGAATTGCATCCGCTGCGGGGCCTGCATGAACGTCTGCCCCACCTATGGTGTGACCGGTGGCCATACCTTCGGGCACATCTATCCCGGGCCTATGGGCATACCCTGGACCAGTCAGGTGCACGGTCTGGAAGAGGCTGCAAGGTTCGCGTCTCTCTGCATATCCTGCGACCTCTGCAAGGAGATCTGTCCCGTGGAGATCGACATCCCGATGATGATCGCGGCCGTAAAAGACAAGGTGCATGAGACCCGTCCCCAACCCTGGGTCAACCGGGTCCTGATGGCCTCCGAGGCCTTTGCGAGGCTTGGAAGCGCCACGGCCCCCATCTCGAACCTGTTTTTAAAAAACAGGCCCTTTCGCCGGGGCATGGAGATGGTGTTGGGCATCGATCACCGCCGCGAGATCCCCCCCTTTGACCGGAACACACTTGTCAGGCGTTTCAGGAAAAGGGGGCCCTCTCCCCTCTCCAATCCACGTTTTCGGGCGGTCTTTTTTACGGATGTCTACGCGAATTATAACGCCCCGGAACTGGGCATGGCGGCCATTGAATTACTCGAGGCCCTTGGCTGCGAAGTCCTGCTCCCCGCCCCCAAGTGGAGTGGATATCCCTTTATCGGCTATGGGGACCTGAAAAAGGCCAGGAGGATCGCTTCCGATAACGTCCGGTTCCTTCTGCCCTTTGCGGAACAAGGGTATTATATCGTGGCCACTGAGCCCACGGCAGCCTATTGTCTCAAGTTCTCCTATCCCTCGTTGATGGAGGGAAGTCCGGAAGCGGAAATCGTGGCAAGGCAGACCCATGACCTGTTTGGGTTTACCGCCTTGATGGAGGAGACGTCGCCTCCCGCGCAAAGGCCTGATCCGATCCTTGAGGGACTGAGGCTTGGATTGTATATCCCATGTCATCAGCGGCCCCTTGGAACGGGGCGATTCACGGCAGATTTTCTCAGGCGTCGGGGGGCGGAGGTGGAATTTATCGATTCCGGGACCTGCTGCGGCATGGCTGGCACCTTCGGGCTCAAGAAAGGGATGCTGGGCTACGAGCTCTCGCAGGCGGTTGGAGAACCCCTATTCCAGACCTTTAGAGAGGCCGGAGTGGACGCCATTGTCACTGAGAGCAGTGTGTGCAGGATTCACCTGAAAGAGGGGACCGGACTGGACGTGCGGCATCCCCTGGAGCTTTTGGGTATGATGACATCTTGATGGTGAATCAGGGACCAAAGATTTAGAGTGATATAGTCATATATGAAGTGATTTATCAGGAAATTATTTTCAGACAATTTATTTGAAAGGAGGGCGTACCTGTATGACAACCTGGCACGAATACATTCAAAGAAATGGAACTGTTCCTGACTGGCCCTATCCCTTAAACTACGGCAAGGTGAATGAGATCGTAACCGATGTCCTGGTCATAGGCGGCGGAGTCGCCGGCTGCCGGGCCGCCATAAGCGCGGCCAGGGCGGGTGCGACAGTGGCTATCGCGGAAAGGGGTCACGCAAAGAGAAGCGGGGCCGGCGGAGCGGGAGTCGATCACTGGCACGGGGCCGTTACCAACCCATGCTCCAAGGTCACACCGGAAATGTACACCCGGGCCTGCTACGACAGCATGGGGGGCTATACGGGCGGCCATGTCCGCTACATCATCACGAGCGAAGGCTGGGACACCCTGCTTGAATGTGAAGAGATGGGTATCCAGATCAGGGATGTTAATGATGAATTCAAGGGGGCTGACTTCCGGGATGAAGAGACCAAATTGATGTTCGCCTATGACTATGAGAACCGGCACATCGTCCGTGTCTGGGGATACGACATCAAGGTCCGCGTCTACAAGGAGGCAAAACGGCTGGGGGTGAACATCCGGAACAGGATAACGATTACCAGCCTCCTCACCGAGGGTGGCAGACAGGGGGCCAGGGTCGTGGGGGCAACTGGTGTGAACACGCGCACGGGTGAGTTTTACCTCTTCAGGTCCAAGGCCACGGTAATAGCCACGGGCGGGGCCAGCCGCCTCACAAATTTCGCTCCCGAAATCACCGCCTCCGGCTCCATGGGCGACATGAACAGCGCCGGTGTGGGTCAGGCCATCGGCTGGAACGCGGGCGCCGAGTTTGTCTGCATGGAACAGTCAGGACCCGGCATGTTGACCGGCCACGGCTACGCGCCCTACAGCATGGGGAATGCCAGCAACACCTACCACGGCACGCCCATAGTCGATGCGGACGGCAAGGAGGTGCCCTGGATGGATGTATTCGGCAGGGAGCTGAAGACAGTGGAGGAGCGGTTTCTGCCCTCGGAGGGACAGAGATTCCAGCTTGGTATAGGGATTGGGATTACCAGAACGGCACAGGAATTTCGACTGAACGATATACCCGTGGACCTGCCCGAGCGCCTACGAAGGGGAGAGTTCAAGCTGCCCCTATACGCGGACCTCTCCCGCCTCTCCGAGCTTGAGCGAAGGTGCATATTCGGAATGATGGTCGGCAACGAGGGCAAGACCCGGATACCCATATATGACACCTACACAAAGGCCGGATTCGATCCTGACAAGGATATGCTTCAGGCGCCCGTCATGCCCCTCGAGGGATACTGGAATGCCTGTTACTGGGCCGCCGGTCCCAACACGCCTCCCACCCTTCGGGGAATGGGCGGAGGAGGCGGGTTCCTGCTGGACTGGGACCTGCGGACGAACCTGGAGGGGCTATACGCCGCGTCGGGGAGCACCATATTCGGCGGTGGCTGCCACGGGGAATCGCACACCACGGGAAGGTACGCCGGGAGAAGGGCCGCCGCCTATGCCATGACGGCGCCGGAGCCCGTGGCAGACAGGGCGCAGATCGAAGCGGAGAAGAATCGCGCCTACAGCGCCCTTAAGCAGGACAAGGCCGGAATCGGATGGAAGGAGATTAACGCGGCTATTACCAGAATCATGAACGACTACTGCGGCAAGCACAAGAACGAGGTAACACTTAACCACGGCCTGAGACTCTTAAATGAGCTCAAGACAACGGAGCTGGCCGCGGCCTTTGCCTCCAACCCCCATGAACTGGGGCGGCTGCTGGAATGTCACTCACTTATCTCTGTGGGTGAGCTGGTGATCAAGGCATCTCTCGCGCGGAAGGCGAGCAACTCCATTTTAGATTTCCACCGGCTCGACTACCCGGATATGGACCCGCCCGAGTGGGACAAGCTCCTGCCCATCAGGCAGGTCAAAGGCAGGGCCGAGGTCAGGGAACTGCCCCTGGACTTCCACCTCAGGGAGCCCTATGCGCCCGATTATGAGGAAAACTACCGGAAGCACGCAGGTCTATAGAAGGGGAGTCCCGTAATCTTGATCAATCTGAAATCCAAGAAAGGGGTAACGCGAAATGAGCGACAAGGCATATATGATACCCAATCCACCCATGCCCAACAGGGCCGTGGAGTTCAACCCTGAAGTATGCAACGGATGCAACCTATGTGTCGAGGTATGCCCCACGGACGTCATGGTCCCGAACCCGGAGAAGAAGATGCCACCCATAGTCCTCTATCCGGAAGAATGCTGGTACTGCGGAGGGTGCGTCGAGGAATGCCCCAGGGAGGGCGCCATCAGGATGGTCCATCCCACCCAGCAGCGTATCTCTGTCAACTGGAAGCGCAGGGATACGGGGGAATATTACCGCCTCGGCATGAGGAATCCGCCTCCTCCCAACGACAGGCCCCCTTCAGGGGGATAGACCGGGGCCTACCTCCAGGCGTCTATGCTGTAGATGGGGTAGGAGCCCCCGTAATTCCGGCGGCCGTCTAATTGAAGGCATACCTCGTCCGGGCCTCCTCCCACAATGATGCAGTTGTCAAAGGGCTCTCTGCCCAGGGCCGGCACCATGTAATCGTCAGGCAGGTCCCTCCAGCGTTTCCCCGACTTTTCTTCCAGTGCCAGGCCCCCGTTTGTGGTGAAATCGGGCCAGGAATAATTCTTCCACTCTTTCACGGGGATATGACTCCTCTTCCAGAGCCACTCGTACACTGCCTCTTTGGACTTGAATCCATAATCATGGAGGTCCCTGGCCATCCTTGGGGCCATGATGAATGTCCTGGCCCCCTGATCATTGGCCCAGAGGCCGGGCATGAGATATTCCAGCCAGTTGTGGGGGCCGGGCCTTCCTTTGACGCCAAGGCGCCTCGCCACGCCCCCATGACCGCTCTTCTGGAGTGCACGATACCCGCCAGGTGAGAACTGGCCGCCCTGGATTCCATAACTCGTGTTCATGACCATGGCGACGCTCTCGCTCTTCTTGAATCCGTGTTCCTCGTTCAGTCCCTTCCAGCCCGGAGGCAGAGCTTCCGAGTTCTCGGCAAAGCATGTGCCGCCCGTGTTAAAGGGGTTCCCAATACTGTTCATGCGGTTTATCCCGGGAATGGCGCCGCCAAGATTGATCGCCATGAGCTGATAGGAGCGGCCGATGGAGGCATTGGCCGGGCACCCCGGGTCCAGCATCCCGGTTCCATTGTTCATACCTATGGCCCTGGCAATTGGACCGCTGACACAGACCCACTGTCCCCAGAAGACGGTGGTCCCCGTGGGACACCCGGATTCGGCGATTGCCAGCACCACCGGGAAGTATTCAGGCCTGCACCCGGCCATCACAGCGTTGATGGCCACCTTTTCAACGGTTGCCGTCCAGTTCATGGGAGAGAACTGAACCAATGACCCCTTCCTCATTAACTCGCCGCCCCACCCCCTCCTGTCGGTCTGGTGGGTTATCATTTCATCAGGTCTGTGACTGGTACCGGTAAGCATCTCCCTGACACGCTCCTCCGTGGGCACTATTATGGGGAGGCCGTCCGTGTAGACGGCAACGGGAGACCATCCTGTCCAGAAGACCTCCTTTGTCCGCTGGTAGAATTCCTGGGCCTCATCAAGACTCCCTTCAAAGAGCACCTTCTCCTGGGGCGGCGGCTCCCACCACCCCCTTTCCCTTTCCTGTTCGGTGAGGGACCGGACCAGGGCGTCAATCAGGGGTTCGAGGATGGCGTCAGCCCCTTGAGGTCCCGGGACCTCGCGAGAGGCGTAGATGAACCTCTCATGGGGGACACCGCTTGCCAGGGCCGTCTGCCTGACCATGTCTTCCTGGTCCTCAAAGGTAATTAGAACCGTTGGGATGCCCGCTCTCTCAAGCTCCGCTGTGTAGGCAGCCTGCCTCCATGCGGCTCCGCTTCACCATGCCACCCCTTGAATCACTGCGTCGGCCCTTTTCATCTCGTCATCAGACAAGTTGTCTACGTCTATGCTGTATGTGTGCTTCTTTTGCCAGTTTACGTTGGGAAAATCAGTCCTCAGCCGTTCCTCCAGCGGCATCATGATATCCGGCTCACCTGAGGCGCTAATATAGATGATCTTTCCATCAATCCTGTCAAGGCGCTCCGCGAGGGGGAACGTGTCCACTGGCTGCTTCATCCCTACCGGGTTCAGGCATTTATAGGTCCTGTCTCTCTCCATGATTCGCTTTCTCCTTTTCGAGTTCTTCTTTGACTGCTCTGCCCAGCTCCTCCAGGGTGTAGGGTTTTCTGATATACTTTCCCGCGCCCAGTTTTTGGGCCCCCCTGACGTTGTCTGTTTCGGCGAATCCGCTCGCAATGACCGCCCTCTGGCCGGGCCTGTATCTTATTATCCTTTTATAGGTCTCAAATCCATCGATATCCGGCGCCATGATCATGTCAAGGACCAGAAGATCCACCTTATTCTCCTTCACATATTCAACGGCCTCTTCACCGCTTTCTACAGCGACCACCTTGTAATTCAGCTTCTTCAGTATATTGCAGGCGATCTCTCTCTGCTCCTCCACATCGTCTATGATTAGAATGGCCTCACCCTTGCCCCTGTAGGAATCGATGGATACCTTTTTACGGCCCCTTTCAACATCCTTTCTCGTTGCGGGGAAATAGAGGGTAAAGGTCGTGCCCTTGTCCTTTATGCTTTTGACATCGATGTAACCCCCGTGATCCTTGATCGTGCCCCAAACCACGGTCATGCCCAATCCAGTGCCGCTTCTTCCCATGGTCTTTTTGGTAAAAAAAGGTTCAAAGATCCTGTCCATGTCATCACTGGAAATCCCGATCCCCTCGTCGGAGACAATAACCACGGCGTAGTCTCCTTCCCTGACCTGATCATATCCTGAAACAGGTCTATCAATGTATTGGTTGCTGGTCTTTATCAGCAATTCACCCCCCTCGGGCATGGCCTCCGAGGCATTGGATATTAGGTTCATTATGGACTTGGTGAGGTGCACTGGAGAACCTTCGATATTCAGCAGATTATCGGCAAGCTGAAATTTAATCTCGATATTTGAATGGAACTTTTTGATCTTTTCGAACTCCGGGCTCAGGATAAAATCTGAAATGATCTCATTCAGATTCAAGACCTCCGTGTTCTTCACCCCCCTCCGGGCCAGGGTCAGCAGATCCTGCACGATCGCGGCAGCCTTCTGACCGGATTTCTGTATTGTTTCCACGCTCCTGCGCAGGGGACTGTTTTCGGGCAGCTCCATTAACAACAACTCGGGATAACCCACCAGGCCGCTCAGGATATTATTGAGGTCATGGGCCACTCCGCCGGCTAATATGCCTATGGCCTCCATTTTTTCCGCCCTGCGAAGCTTATCCTCCAGCTCCCTCTTAATCTTTTCTTCCTTTTTCCTCTCCGTGATATCCCTTATGGTCGCGAGAATAGACGTCTGTCCCCCTATTTCGATGTAACTTGAATAGACCTCCACGTCGATGGAGGTCCCGTCCTTTCTGAGATCCCGCATCTGCTTGATCCTATCCTGATACATTGGCCATGTCCTTCTCCGTTCCGCCAGGTCTTCGCGGTCATCGGGATGGACCATCTTGATGATGTCCATACCAAGGACATCATCTTTGTGATCATAGCCATGGAGCTTCATCCAGGCGGGATTGACATCGATGATCATGCCGTTCTGGGTCAGGCTCATGGCCTCCAGGGACTCTTCGAATAGCGCCCTATATTTTTCCTCGGATTCGGTGAGTCGCTGTGTAGCCCTATGCCGTTCCCCTATCTCGAGCTTCAGCTTCTGGTTGACTTCCCGTAGTTCCTCCGTTCGCTCCTCAACCCTTTTCTCCAATTCCATGTTGATTAGGCTTAACTCCTCCTCTGCGACCTTGACCCTCTCAAACATCTCCTGGAGATCATTATTGGCCTCTACCTGCTGTCTTTCCGAGGCTACCAGGGCCTTCTCTATCTGTTCCCTTTCACTAATCTCATCCTTTAGGCGTTGATTCGCCCTGGAAAGCTTCCCCTTTTCTTCCTCAAGGGCCGCTTGCCTGCGGCTCATGCCCTCCTGGTATTCGGATTTGACGTCTTCGAATGAAAAGGAGATCAGCATTACAATGAAAAGGGCGACGGAAAATTCCATTTTAAAGATGGGGTCGGGGTAGGCATGGATATGGAACCGGTCCGATAATTGAAGGATGAAGATGACGATTCCGAGAAAGATGAGGTTATAGACTAATCCTTCCCTCCGGCCGATGAGATAAAAGGTCGTTAATGGAAAGACAAAGGACCATAGCATCCGGTTTGGAAAGTACTCACTCTCGCAGATTAAATAGAGGAGCAGAAATCCAATTGCAAAGATATTTATCCTGTAGAGAATTGAGGCGTCCTTATAATAACGTCCGACAACGACACTTCCCAGGATGATGAGGCCCATGAGGGAAAGAAAAATGCCCATCAAAAGGTTGTCAGCCATTATGTGAACTGCTGAGAATACGAACAGATAGGGGGCGGCGATGATAACCACCAGGCCCGTGAATATCCTCTTGGATCGTTCATCCGGCGGCAGTTTCTTGATATTCAAAAAAGGATCCAGTTTTTCAAAGATCCAGTTTGATTTTTCCCCATTATATTCTTCGCCCATTTTCAAATCCCGAATAAATCAAGGTTATCTCTGATAATGAAAGCGAAAACCATGCCATGGGATAACAAGAAATAATATGAATAATAACAACCAGATATAATATCGAGATTGATGGTTGGATAAAATATTCCCACCCGATGGTGAATATCATTCCGGTTTCGTCAAATTTTTGACTGGTTGCGATAATAAGTTCATACGTATTTAAAATGGACCTCACACCTTCTAATACGCGGTATAATATTTTGGTGATGGTCAAAAGTGTATGCATGGGATAATTCAACCTTTAAAGTCAGGCATTCGGCCATCCCCCTTTTCTCAAGGGGATATCTACCACGTTGGTCAGTAATGACTTAAAATTAGATGTTAAAAATGTTCAAAGGAAATTCCCATGGGTTCATAGCCATAAACATCTAATTTTAAGTCATGGCAAAGTCTTTTGGAATTTTTAAAGAGATATCCCCTTTCGAAAAAGGTCATGGCCTCGCCTTATTAGGAGAACTGATTCAGGAAAAATAAAGCCATGCATAACTTTTGAACATTGCCAAGATTTTCGGAACCATGAGTTCCTGTCTTCCCATTAAAGGGAACTTATATTTCGCATCTCCAATTTTAAATCATTCCAACATGTTATCGGATGGATGAGCTTTTTCACCCTTATAGATGATTTTTTCCCCCTGGCTATCGGAATCTATTGTTCCTATGATAAAAAAATAAGTTGAGTGAATATCACGTAATATCAATATATTATCTTATTGGCATGACTAATGCTAAACAAAAATTACAATCAATGAAGTTTTTATTTATGGTTTATCGCAAACAATTTTTCAAAAGAGAGGAGATATTATTCTATGATGGGTAAAGGAATATCCGAAACCGACCCTTCAGAGCCTCCGGGTAGCAGTCAGCTATTCGGAGAGATCTTACCTAAAACCATCCCTGATCTTGCATTAACACGCAATCCCAAGAGAAAAAAACTGAGAGTTGTAGAGCTTCCAAGGGAGAATTCCTTCCCAAAGATAGGATGCAATCGACGCACAGTGGAATTCCGTAAGAGGTTCTTTCCCAATGCGACTCTATCGGAGTGGAATGACTGGCATTGGCAGCTACGAAACAGGATCAGAGATATTCAAGGCCTGAACCCTATAATCAGGCTTTCGGACGACGAGAAAAACGCCATCAGGAACGCTTCAAGTCAAATCCCTCTCGCTATCACGCCTTACTTTGCGAGCCTTCTTGAAAGGGACAACCCTGAGCAACCTGTTCGACGGACCGTGGTGCCCGTATCCGCGGAACTCTTTGTCTCTCCTGGCGAGACAGAAGACCCCCTCGGAGAGGAGAATGACAGTCCAGTACCCGGTATTGTACACCGGTATCCTGACCGGGTATTGTTCCTTGTCACGGATTTCTGTTCCACCTACTGCCGGTATTGCACGCGATCCAGGATGGTGGGCGGCTCAAGGGGGAGTTTTATTGACGGCTCTCAGTGGGAAAGGGCTATCTCCTATATTGAAGGCTCCCCTTCGGTACGGGATATTTTACTCTCAGGGGGCGATCCCCTGACCCTGCCCGATGAAAAACTGGAATGGCTGCTCTCGCGGCTCAGAAAGATCCGCCATGTCGAGATCCTGCGCATAGGAACAAAGGCCCCTGTAGTCCTGCCGCAACGCATTACACCGGCCCTTACCCGGATGTTGAAAAAATATCATCCCCTGTGGATGAGCATCCATTTCACTCACCCGGATGAGCTGACCCCTGAAGTGAACCATGCCTGCGAAAGGCTGGCCGACGCAGGCATCCCCCTGGGGAGTCAGACCGTGCTCCTGTCCGGCATCAATGATGACGTGGAAACTATGAAGAGGCTCTTCCACGGGCTCTTAAAAAACCGTGTAAAGCCCTATTACCTGTATCAGTGTGACCCCATTCAGGGATCGGCACATTTCAGGACGCCCGTTGCCAAAGGGATTGAAATAATAGGAGGATTGAGGGGATATACCACGGGCTACGCGGTCCCGACCTATGTCATAGACGCCCCTGGTGGCGGTGGCAAGATTCCTTTGCTCCCCGATTACCTCCAGGGACGGGAGGGGAATGACCTGCTGCTCAAGAATTACCTGGGCCGGACCTATCGTTATCCGGAGCCTGAAATCGGCATGGAACAACCGGCGTGTTCCGGGATCATGGACCATAGCCACGAGCATAGACTCCTGTCATGAGAGTCGGAATAACATACGACCTGGCGGAGGATTATCTTTTCGCCGGCTTCAGCGAAGAAGAGGCAGCTGAATTCGATCGTCCGGATACCATTGAAGGGATTGAAACGGCCCTTAAGGACTTGGGATATGAAACGGACCGAATCGGGTCTGTTCAAAGTCTCGTGAATAGGCTTGCCATAGGGGACCGGTGGGATATGGTCTTTAATATCGCTGAGGGCGTCAGGGGATTCGGCCGGGAGTCCCAGGTCCCGGCCCTCCTGGAGGCCTATGATATTCCATACACGTTCTCAGACCCCATGGTGCTCGCCATTTCCCTCCATAAGGGAATGACCAAGCACGTTGTCAGGGATATGGATATCCCCACCCCGGATTTCTGCGTTGTGGAGCGCCTTGATGACCTGGATCACGTTGACCTGGCCTTTCCGGTTTTCGCAAAACCTGTTGCCGAAGGGACGGGCAAGGGTGTCAACGCGGCCTCAAAGATCAGGACGAAAAATGAAATGGCCCCGGTCTGCCGAAGACTCCTTGACACCTACCATCAGCCGGTCCTTCTCGAAACCTTTATGCCGGGAAGGGAATTCACGGCGGGTGTTGTCGGGACAGGAGACAGGGCGGCCGCTGTCGGAGTCATTGAGGTCCTTCTACGGAAAGACGCGGATCCCGAGGTCTATTCCTATTCAAATAAAAAGCGGTTTGAAGAGCATGTAAGATATCTCCTTGTGGATGATGATGAAGCGCGAAGGGCCGCGGATGTGGCCCTGGCCGCATGGCGTGGCTTGGGCTGCAGGGACGCGGGCCGTGTTGACCTGAGGTCGGATGGGAGAGGACTCCCCCATTTTCTGGAGGTTAATCCCCTGGCAGGTCTGAACCCTGAAATCTCGGACCTCCCGATACTCTGCGGACTGGCCGGGATGTCCTATGGTGAACTGATCGCGAAAATCATGGAATCGGCCCTTGATAGATCCTTACGGCCTTCCTGCACCTCGAGACCATGTATCTCCTATCCCAGGGTATCCAATCTAAGTTAGATCTGATGAGAGTCTTAATCGTACACGACCGCGTCCCTGAAGAGGGCGCAAACCCGGATCAGACAGATGTCCTGGTCCAGGCGGAGGCCATAGGCCGGTCCCTTTCCGAATTAGGGCATCAATATTCCGTGCTCCCCCTTTCCATGGACCTTAGGAGTTTCATGGATATTCTTAAAGATTGGGGCCCTGATCTGGTATTCAATCTCGTGGAGTCAGTGGAAGGCGCGGGCCGGCTCCTCCACCTTGCCCCCTCTGTCTTTGACCTTCTGAGGATGCCTTACACTGGTTCTCCCACGGAGGCGCTCTTTCTGACCTCCAACAAGCTTCTGGCCAAAAAGCTCATGACCGGAGCAGGTGTCCCGACGCCGGAATACCTCACCATGGAAGAGGTCAGACGCCTCGGGAGTCCCCTAAATGACCCCTACATCATCAAGTCAGTCTGGGAGCACGCCTCCCTCGGCATTGGGGACGACTCAGTGATAACTGGCAAAGACCCCCGGCTCCTTATCCGGGAGATGGAGATCTTCCAGGAAAAGCTGGGTGGAACCTGCTTTGTGGAACGATTTGTCAACGGCAGGGAATTCAATATCTCCCTGCTTGCGGAGGATCATGGGCCCAGGGTCCTTCCTGCCGCGGAAATCCAATTTCATGACTATCCGGCCGGGAAGGTCAAGATAGTCGGATATAAGGCGAAATGGGATCAGGATTCCTTTGAATATCATAATACCCGGCGGGTCTTTGATTTCAATGGGGGTGACGAATCGCTGATTAACAAATTGTCGGAAGTCGCCCTGGAGTGCTGGAATCTGTTCGGCCTGAGGGGTTACGGCCGAGTGGATTTCAGGGTGGATAGGGAAGACAGGCCCTGGGTCCTTGAAATCAACACCAACCCCTGCCTGTCTCCTGACGCGGGATTTGCCGCGGCAGCCTCCCGGGCGGGTCTGGATTTCAAGGAAATGGTAAGACGCGTTATTAATGATTCGGCTATCACCCCTTTATCAAGAGGTTAATATAAAAAGGTTCAAAGCATAATGCTCAGGGCATAAGTTAAAACATAAGTTTACTTTTTCCATCCTTGCGCCTTACGCCCTATGCCTCACGCCTCTTCATTATTTATTCACAGGCCTTTTGTCGGCAGTCAGTGTTGATTTTGGATAGTTTTGAATAAAGGTATCGAAAGAGATTTGCAGGAATGATACGCATTCGACGAATATACGATAACATCCTCCCCGTTGACAGCAACGCTATCGACCAGGTCCAGGATATACTCAGGGCCCAGTTTCCCATGCTCTCCGACAAGACAGTGAAAAAGCTGCCCGAACAACTGCGAAACCCGTTCAAATACAGGTTTCGATCCATCCTCTTCGTGGCCGAAGGGGACAGGGGCAAGGTCAAGGGATTCGCGCTCTTGCAGCACGCGCCTGATCTGCGTTTCGCCTATCTCGACTTTATTTCGGCGGCTGAACACAGGACGGGCGGCGGTATCGGAAGTGTGCTATATGAAAGGGTGAGGGAAGAATCCCTCCTGCTGGACACTATCGGCCTGTTCTTTGAATGCCTGCCAGACGATCCCAATCTGTGCAGGGATCCACAGACCCTGAAGCAGAACGCGGCAAGGCTCCGTTTCTATGAGAGATACGGGGCCCGTCCTATCGCAAACACGGCCTATGAGACCCCCCTGTATCCTGGAGACGACTGCCCCCCCTACCTGGTCTATGACAACCTGGGCAAAATCAGAAACCTCTTCCGGAACAGGACCCGGCCCATTGTCCGCGCGATTCTGGAGCGTAAGTATGCGGACCTGTGTCCTACCGACTACATAGACATGGTAGTCAGGTCCTTTAAGGACCACCCCGTAAAAATAAGGCCCCCCAGATATATTAAAAAAGAAACTGTCATCCAGGTAAAAGAGGTGAAATCCGCTGAAAGATCAATCGTCCTCACGGTGAATGACAAACACGAGATTCATCACGTCCACGAGCGGGGTTATGTGGAAGCGCCCGTGAGGATAACGGCCATATTAAAGCGGATTGAACCGTCCGGGATGTTTGAAAGGGTCGGCATAAGGCATTTCTCAGAGAAATATATAAGGGCGGTGCACGACGGCAAATTTGTCGATTATTTTAAAAAGGTGTGCGCCGTGGTGGAGCCCGGGACTTCAGTCTATCCCTATATCTTCCCTATCCGGAATAACGCCCGTCCTCCCAAGGAACTCCCTATCAGGGCGGGGTATTATTGTATTGATACCTTTACTCCCATCAACGAAAACGCCTTTCTTGCCGCCAAGAGGGCGGTTGACTGCGCCCTGACTGTGACGCAGAAGGTCCTGAAGGAAGGCTACAGAATGGGTTACGCCCTTGTCCGGCCTCCGGGACACCATGCCGAACATCGGGCCTTCGGGGGATTCTGTTATTTCAATTCAGCGGCTGTTGCGGCCCAATATGCCTCCGGCTATGGCCGGGTGGCCGTCCTCGATCTGGACTACCACCATGGCAACGGCACACAGAATATATTTTATGATCGATCGGACGTCTTGACCCTTTCTATCCACGGGCATCCCAGTTTCGCTTATCCCTATTTCAGCGGGTTCAAGGATGAAAAAGGGGATGGAGACGGCCAGGGATATAATATCAATTTCCCACTTCCCGAGGAAATTGATGTTGGGCAATACAGGGAGACCCTTGCAAGGGCCCTGAGGCGTATCCTGAGATCAAAATGCGCGATACTTATCATCTCCCTGGGTCTTGACACGGCAAAAGGGGACCCAACGGGAACCTGGAACCTGCTGCCAAAGGACTTCAGGACAATGGGCAGAATGATCGGATCACTCATGCTTCCTACAATCGTTGTCCAGGAAGGAGGATACCGGATCAGGTCCCTGGGAACCAATGCCTACAACTTTTTTCTTGGTCTTAGGGAGGGGCTGACAGTGCGATAATAGGTGATGGGTACGAGACAACAGCTTCAATTCAATGAGATTACCTGGCGGGAGGAGCCTCTTTGCACGGATCTGGAGGTCATAAGGGAGATTGTTGAGTCTTCGGGCTTTTTCTCCATTCAGGAGACACGGATAGCAGTCGAGCTGGTCGAGGAGCGGCTGAACCGGGGAACTTCAAGCGGTTACTGTTTTCTCTTCGCGGAAAACCAGGGAAAGGTGCTCGGCTATTCCTGTTTCGGCCCTATTCCCGGCACGGAGAATAGTTATGACCTTTACTGGATCGCGGTGAAAAACGACCTGAGGGGACTTGGCCTCGGGGAAGAGATCCTGAAGAGGACGGAGGAGAAGATCCGCCTTTCAGGGGGAAAGCGAATATATGTGGAGACATCTTCGAGGGCCCAGTACGGGCCGACACAGGCCTTTTATTTAAAATGCGGGTACGCGAAAGAGGCGGTCATCAAAGACTTCTATTCAAAGGGCGATGACAAGATTATCTATGTGAAGTCCCTGTGATTATCAATTCCATTTTGTCGAAACACCATTAAACCCTTTCCTTAAAAGGTCCGAATTTCGAATTTTATCCGGTCCCAGTCTATCTCCTTTTATTAACTGTACCTGCCATACTCCTTGGTGAAATCAAACATCGCCTTCAGGTTTTCCGGTTTGGCCTCATCTATGGCGCTCCTGGGGTGCATGATGAACCCGCCGTCCTTCCCTACGACATCGATGAGCCATTTACAGTGATCCTTGACCTCCTGGGGCGAGCCCACCTGTAGCAAGGAGGAAGGTACATTACCCATAATGCACATATGATTGCCTAACACCTCCTTTGTCCTCTTTATATCCGAGGAGTCAAACTGACCGAGGACCTTGCCTCGGGGGAGTTCCAGGAGGTACTCCAGGCGCCTGGTATAGTCGCCCTCAAAGAAGATGCATGGCGTCAACCCTGTATTTACAACATTCTCAACATGTCTTTTTAGTGTGGGCCAGTAGAACTTCTCAAACTGTTTCAGAGACATGAAGCCGTCCGCTCCCCTGTGCAGTGGAATGAATACCATGTTCTCACCCGTTTCCTTGGCCATGAAAGACAGATGCTCGCTCTGCCAGGGCAGCAGCATTTCACAGGCCTCAAGGAGTTCGTCCGGACGCCTGTACATGTCAAGCATTGTCCCTCTCATCCCACGCAGCCGGTCGGAAATAACGTCAAAGGGGGCGTTTCCACCGAACATCCCATAACAGGGAAAACCGAGGTCCCTGATTTCCCTGGCAAAGGTGCTCGTCTCCTCATGCCAGGCAACGGATTCATGGGCCGTCCTGATCAGGGTATCGTACATCCTGCCGAATTCCGGGGTTACAAAGTTGTTATAGGGGAGGGGGCCTAACAATGTCCGCAAAGGCGGCAGCTTTTCAAGGGGATCGAGGGCCCCGTACACGCGGGGAAGATAGCGGCGAATCAGGAAATCGGAAGGGTCTTTTAAGAAGAGACTATACTCATCCTCTTTCATATATTCTCCCTCAACAAACTGGTGTGAATAACTGGGACCAACCCCGTGTCCCGGCCATAATATCTGTTTGTTCTCAATCATCTCCATTGCCCTGCCGGACTCGTTGCCGACCAGCCGGAAGGTGTCCGGCTCATAATAGAGGACGGTTTTTTTATAGGCCTCCCGCCATTTCGGGTAGTCGTAAAAGGCGTCCCTGGCGGTTACCCCTGCGAATTTCGCGGGAAAATAGGCAAACCCTGTGGATACCGGAACCCTGTCCGGCGCCTTCAACCGTATGGCATCAAAGACCCTCTTTTCCCTTTCCCTGTACAGCTCCGCAGCATCTTTCTCCATTTTTATCAATCTCCTCGCGATTTTCCTGTCAGATATCTTTATTTACGAATTCATCCAGCTTGTATATTTAAAAGCCTGATCAGGTCTCGTTCCTTTTAATATAGATATCCCTCTTTGGAAAGGGTATCTCGATTCCCTCCTGCTGAAAGACCTCTTTTACGCGATCCGTGACATGGGAGATGGTATGGATCCTCTTGCGGGGGTCGTCAATCCAGATTCTCGCCTCCAGGTTTACCGCCGAATCCCCAAAGCTCTTGACGACAACCATTGGGGCCGGTTCTTTCATTACCCAATCCAGCTCAAGACTTACATCTTTTATCAGTTCCTTGGCCTTTTTTACATCCGCGTCATAGGCGATACCTATAGGCACCCTTACCCTGATCTCCTTGGTAATCGTGGTATAGTTTATTATATCCCTCTTCATTATTTCGTTGTTGGGTATAACGATCACAATGTTATCCGTGGTCTGAATCTTGGTGGCCCTGAGACCTACATCCAGTACATCCCCCCAGGTCGCAGAATTGGCTGGCGCATTCCAGACCTCTATCCTGTCCCCCACTTCAAACGGACGATCTATGAGCAGGAGCACGCCTGCGATAATGTTGGAAAGGGTATCCTTTGCGGCGAATCCTATTGCAATACCCACAACCCCTGCCCCGGCAACAAAGGGCATGATGTTTACGCCCAATGCGTCCAGGGCCAGGATAAAGGCCATGGTGAAGATGATAATCGTGGAAAATCTTTTGGTAAGATCAAAAATGACATCGTCTATCTTTGTTGATGTCCTTGAAACAAGCCTTTTTTCAAGATAGGGCAGCAGATCCTTTAGTATGGTATCGGCAAATGAGGCAAGAAGCAGGATCATCAGGGCATAGAATATCCTTTCGACCAGGGGGGCATTGATCAGATTGACAAGGCCTATGCCTACTAAAATAAGGATGATATAGTGCCCCGCCTTCTTGAGGAGGATAAAAAAACGCTTATTATCCTTGAAAAAAGGCCTTTCACGGTACCTTTTATCAAACCTTCCCAATACAAGGTTAAAGACCCACCATGCAATAATCCCTATTGCCACTATTAAGAGGACGTTAATGATTGAATTTATGGTCGGATCCTCATGAATTGCAAATTGCCGGTACAGATTGCTGATGCTTTCTTTCATTTTATCTTGCCTTTTCTTCTACAGGCTATCCCACAGATCCCAGAACAGGGGAAAGGACTTCTCAACGCAATTCTCATCCTTTATCCTGATTCCCGGCACCCGAAGGCCTATAATGGCAAGGCTCATGGCCAGACGGTGATCATTGTGGGGGTCCACCTCCGCCCCCATCAGCCTCCCTCCGCCTCTGATTATGAGCCCGTCGTCCAGTTCCTCCATCATGGCCCCCAGCCGCCGACCTTCAAGAATCGTATCCCCTATTCGGTCGCTCTCCTTGTGACGCAGATGTGACACGTTGTGTATGACTGTCTCTCCATCCGCGAAAAGGGCTATGGCCGCCAGCGTGGGCACCATGTCGGGCATTGCTCCCATATCCGCTTCGATGCCTGTAAGGGGTCCGCCCTTGATGATAATCCTGTCATCCTCTCGCCTGACAAGACAACCCATCCCCTCTAATATTTCCAGGAGGGCGATATCACCCTGCCTTGTGACATAAGGATGAATGTTTTCGGTTATCACAGTCCCCCCGGTCACCGCGGCCGCTCCCCAAAAATAGGAGGCGGCCGATACATCGCCTTCGATCCTGAACCGCCGCGGCCGATATCCCCGTCCGGATTTTACTTTGAAATACCTAATATCCCTATTCTCCAATTCTACTCCGAAGTCCTTCATTACATCCAGGGTCAGATCCAGGTATGGCCTTGACACCAGTGCCCCGGTGACTTCAATCTCAACGTCTTTCCGGGCGTAGGGAGAGGCGAGGAGTATGGAGGAAATAAACTGGCTGCTGATATTCCCGGGGATCCTGGCCTTTCCTCCATCTATGCCTCCGGCCCTTATGGAGACCGGCGGAAAGTCCTCCCTGTCGATGCATGCGGCATCAACGCCAAGACTCTTTAAGGCCCGGACAAGGTCTCCGATGGGCCTTTCGTTCATGCGAGGGCTCCCTTTGAAGATATATTCTCCGCGACCAAGCGCTGCCACGGATAGAAGGAGGCGAAAGGAGGTGCCTGAATTGCCAAGGAAAATAACCCTTTTATCAACAGATGGAACCAGATCACCGCCCGTGCCGGAAACAACGGCATCCCTTTCCCGTACTGTGACCCCTACCCCCATCTCCCTTAAGGCGTCTACGGTGTGAAGGGTGTCTTCACAGGCCAGGAAATCCTCAAGCACGCTCTCCCCCTTTGCCAGGCCGGCCGTAATCAGGGCCCTATGGGTAATGCTCTTGGAGCCTGTTATCCTTACTACCGCGTTGATATCTGATCGTGGTTTAATCTCTTTCACTTAAAGAATCTTCTTTTTCCATAAACAGCATATTTGATAGAAATCCGGTACTTTGTTCCTCTTCAAGGCGATATCTGTAAAAAGGTTCAAGGCTTAAGGTAAAATATAACTTTGTTTCTTCCCTCCTTGCGCCTTGCGCCCTATGCCTTGAGCCCTTGACCTTTTTACTCCGCCTTTATCTCCCTGTAACAACCCAGGAACCTGAAATCGGTGGTATTGTCTTTAACAACCTCAAGGGCCCTTATTACGTTTTCATCACTCTTTGAGCCCACAAAATCGACAAAAAAGGCATAATTTCCCGTGCCGCCCTGTATTGAGCCTATTCTCGTGAGATTTATATCCTCTTTTGCAAAGGCCTCCAGGACCCTGAAAAGGGCGCCCGCCTTGTGTTCTATTGAAAATAATACCGAGCATTTATCACCCTCCTCCTTGTTTTCCTCCTTTGAGAGAACAAGATACCTTGTCCTGTTCCTTTCAAAGTCGTCAATGTCCTCCTTGATGATTTCAAGGTCGTATATCTCTGCTGCAAGCCTGCTCGCTACCACCGAGGAGGCCTTTGGTGTCTCCTCTGCCAGCATCTTGGCTGCTCCGGCGCTGTCATAATACTGGACAGGCTCAAGCCCGTTCCTCGCTAAAAAGTTCCTGCATTGGGCCAGGACCTGGGATTGTGAATAGGCGGTTCTGATCTCCCTGTGATCGGTTCCCGGTAATACCAGGAGACAGAGATATACAGGGAGCTCGACCGCCCCCACAATGTAAAGTTCCGTATTAACGAGGAGTTCGTTGACCTCACCGACGACACCCCCGAGTATGTTTTCAACAGGGACGATACCATAGTCATAGAGCCCTGTTTCAACCCCTTCAAACACGGCGGAATATTCGGTGCAGGGCACAGATACCAAGTCGGTATTCCACTCCCTTATGGCCACTTCCCCGTAGGCGCCGTGCTCTCCCTTAAAGGCGATAAGCGCATAATCCTTCTTTTGAAGGGATTTGCTCTCATTTATGATATCTACGTAAATCTTTTCTATAAATTCGGCGTTTATGAGACCTGTGGAGTTCCTTCTGATTCTTTCCAGTAGCTCTTTCTCCCTTACGCTGTCCTCCACGTTTGATTTGAACTTTTTCGCCATAAGGGCCAGTTCCATCCTCTCGTTTAAGACCCTCAGGATCCTTGAATCAAGGAGGTCAATTTTCTTTCTGATCTCTTTTAGGCCCATGTCTTACCCCTCATCTTAATGTTTTAACTCATATCACTTACTGCCTTCTCCAGTTCCATTATGGGAATCCTTTCCACCTCCGCCCTTCCTATCTCCCGCAACAGCACAAAATCGATGCTGTCTCCTCTCCTCTTTTTGTCCTTTCTGATGGCATCAAGGACCTTTTCCCTGTCAATAACAAGCCTTATGGGGAGTCCCAGTCTTTTCAGGAGACTCTCAAGTCTCTTCCCATCCTCCTTTGGGAGATATCCCCTGGCTATTGATATCCTTGCAGCGACCAGCATGCCCAGGCCTACGGCATCACCATGGGGAATCCCGGTCGCCTTTTCAAGGGCATGGCCGAATGTGTGACCAAAGTTGAGTTTTTTTCGCTCCCCCTTCTCTTTTTCATCACGGCCCACGATCGAGGATTTTATCGCCACGGAGTCGTACACAAGCCTTTCCATGGCATCTTCTTCCAGTTTGAGTATCCTGTCCCTATTATTCTCAATATAGGAAAACAGACCCGCGTCCGCTATGGCGCCATGCTTTACTATCTCCGCCAGGCCGCATAGGATTTCTTTTTCCGGCAGGGACTTGAGGAGGTTCAGATCACATATAACGAATTCAGGCTGATTAAAGAGCCCGACCATATTCTTGTATCCCCTGAAGTTCACGCCGTTTTTCCCTCCCACGCTGGCATCCACCTGGGACAGCAGTGTGGTCGACACAAAGCCGAATCTCAGGCCCCTCATGTATGTGGAGGCAGCGAACCCGGTTATATCACAGACAATGCCGCCGCCTATTCCTATCATGAAACATGTACGGTCGGCCTCAACATCCATGAGTCTCCTATAGATATCCTGGACCGTATCCATATTCTTTATCCTTTCGCCCGTCCCGATCTCAATTATTTCATAGGGGGGAAACATGCCGCCGTATATGCGCCTTACATTTTCGTCCGTGATAATTATGGCCCTTCCTTCAGGGACATAGTCCTTGAGATTCGCTAATTTCTCACCTATGCGTATGGTTGAAAGAGTCGTATCTCCTTTGATATCAACGATCTTCACGACTGATCCTCCGAGCCAATTGCCTTTTGCCTCGATCCTATCTCCTTCATGGTGGAATTCAGGACCCTCAATTTCCTCATCATCGATGCAAACATTGCGGGTGACAGGCTCTGATCCCCGTCGCACAAGGCTTCGCCTGGATTGCAGTGGACCTCGACCATGATGCCGTCGGCCCCGGCCGCCAGGGCGGCAAGGCTCATGGGCTCTATGATACTCAGCCGGCCGGTGCCATGGGAAGGGTCAACAAAGATAGGGAGATGAGACACCTCTTTGACCGAAGGCACGATGCCAAGGTCAAGGGTATTCCTGGTGTAGGACTCAAATGTCCTTATTCCTCTCTCGCAGAGAATTACATCCGGGTTTCCTTCGGCAAGCACATACTCGGCGCAATTGAGCCATTCCTTCAGGGTGGAGTACATCCCCCTCTTTAAGAGCACGGGCTTTTTCGCCTTGCCCACCTCCTTGAGGAGAGAGAAATTCTGCATGTTCCTGGTACCTACCTGAAGCACATCCGCGTACTCACAGACCCATGACACATCCCTCGGGTCAAGGACCTCGGTCACCACGGGAAGACCCGTCTCCTTTCCGGCCTTCTCCAGAATCCTGAGTCCCTGGATGCCAAGCCCCTGAAACGAATAGGGGGAGGTCCGCGGTTTGAAGGCCCCTCCCCTGAGCATGTCTGCCCCGGCCTCTTTCACCCTCCTGGCCGTCTCGATCGTCTGTTCCTCGCTCTCAACGCTGCAGGGGCCGGCGATCACAGTAAAATCCTCGCCAATCCTGACATTGCCGACGGATATGACGGTCCGCTTGGCTTCCTTTCTTAACATGGTTAGTTTAAGATTTTCCATCTTCCTTGATTCCTGCTTTATAGAAAATTCCTGATATAAAGGCTCAAGGAAAATTAAAAAATTATTTTATTCTTTTTCCCTGCGCCTTATGCCTTGTGCCTTTAGCCGCTTTTTCCGGAAGAACCAATTTTCGGTTCTATTAATCAAATGGATCTCTTCCCATGGGGTATGATCCCAATATCTTCATAAAGACGCACCTCTCTCCCATTTCCTTGAGGGCCTCTCCCACATTCCTCTCCTGCTCGTGGCCTTCAATGTCCACAAAGAACATATACTCCCATTTCTTTGTCCTCATTGGCCTTGATTCTATGTGGGTCATGTTGACTTCCCTGTCCGCCAGGGCAGCCAGGGCCCTCTGCAGGGCCCCCGGCTTGTTGTGGAGAAAAAACAGGAAGGATGTCTTGTCCTTTCCCGTAAGCGTGGGCCGGGTCTTGCCTATTGACAGGAACCTTGTGACATTATCAGGATTTTCCTCGATATTTTCCGCCAGGATGTTGAGGCCATGGGTTAGCCCCGCCCGCCGGCTCCCTATCGCCGCCGACATTTGATCGCCTGAGGCCATCATTGCGGCAAGCGAGGTGCTTGCCACCTCTGATACTGGAATTCCTTTAAGGTTGGCCCTTAGCCATGCGCGGCACTGGGCAGCGGCCATTGGATGAGAATATATCCCTTTTATTTCCTGGAGACTATCAGCCCTGCTCAACAGATGATGGTTTATTTTCATGAATATCTCATCGCATATATTCAGGTCATATTTATAAAATAGATCCAGGGTTATGTTCACTGAACCCTCATAGGAGTTTTCAACCGGGACAACCCCCCTATTGCAGACACCCCTTTCCACCAGATCAAAGACATCTTCTATGGTCCCGGCCGGATGGAATGACACCGACTCTCCATACAGTGAAACGGCCGCCTCATGGCTGAAGGTGGCTTCGGGCCCGAGAAAGGCAACCGAAAGGATTTTTTGGTCCGGTCCGGTGGGCTCCATATCCATCAAATCCCTTCTCATGCCATGGCCCTTTTCCGCAGGTAATGATCAGCCAGGACCAGTTTAACCATGGCCTCGAGCACCGGAATAATCCTGGGAATGGCACACACGTCGAACCTGCCGGTAATTTTGATCTTTGAAGGACGATCCTGCCTATCGATGGTATCCTGCTCCCTGCCGATGGAGGGGATCGGCTTGACCGCCGCCCTTAGGATAATCTCATCCCCGTTGGAGATGCCAGCCAGGATACCCCCGGCCCGATTTGTCGTAAATCCATTTGGCGTTATGGGGTCGTTGTTTTCCGAGCCCTTGAGCCTTGATGCCCCAAAGCCTGCCCCTATTTCTACGCCCTTCACGGCCCCGACGGACATGACGGCCTTTGCCAAATCAGCGTCCAGCTTGTCAAAAACAGGCTCACCAAGTCCCGGCGGACATCCTTTCACGCGAATCTCGACAATGCCTCCAAGGGAATCCTCGTCCAGTTTCGCATCCAGGAGGGCCATCTCCATCTTTTTCGATGCCTGAATATCCGGGCAATATAAAGGGCTGTCATCCACTGAATCCAGATCAATCGATTCGGCCCTGATTCCACCTAATTCGATCGTATATGCCGTGACTCCTATGCCAAGCGGCTCCAGGATCTTTCCGGCAATCACGCCGGCCGCCACCCTGGCCGTGGTCTCTCTTGCCGAATACCTCCCTGCGCCCCTGAAGTCAAAATGCCCGTATTTCTTGAAATAGGTATAATCTCCGTGCCCAGGCCTAAAGAGGTTTTCTAAGATCTCATAGGATTTGCTTTTCACATCCCTGTTATGAACAAAGAGAGAGACAGGGGCCCCGGTCGTAAGACCCTCAAAGACACCCGACAGGATTTCCACCTGATCTTCTTCTTTGCGGGGTGTATCAGATGCACGGGCCCCCGGCCTGCGCCGGGCCATCTCATGTTCAAAGTCTTTAGGCGATAGGCCTATCCCGGGAGGACATCCATCGATTACTGCGCCAATGCCCCTCCCGTGCGATTCGCCGAAGGTCGTCACCCTAAACAATACCCCGAATGAATTTCCTGCCATATGGCTCTCCTTATCCCCTCGAAACTTTGTTTGAATGTCTTTAAAATTCTATAACATAGCGAGATTAGGGGATTTTTCGAGATCTCAAACTGTGCCCCCGTACTTTGAATAATGTAATGATGGAGTATTGGAATGTTGATCTTGAAGGGGAAACAACCTTTCATTTACCAAGATCCCTGCCTGTGGCAGGCAGATATTATTCCATAATTCCAGTATCCAACATTCCAATTGGGAGAAGCCCCTAAGTTCATCCCTCTGCGAACTCGCGAATGATCGATTCCGCCACTTCCTGAATGGTAAGTCGCGTGGTATCGATTATTAAATCACACGCCTTCCCATAGAGCGGGTTCCTTACATCCAGGACCTTTCTTATCTCTTTCATGGGATCTTCACCCGTAAGAGACGGCCGTTTTTTTCCTGTCTCGTCGTCTTTCTCCATCCTTGACTTTAATACTTCCACCTCTCCCCTGAGCCAGACAACAAAGCCGTTCTTTTTCAGATTCCGAACGTTTTCCTCGTCTGTCACCACCCCTCCTCCGGTCGCGATGACAAGGCCTTCCAGTCCGGAGACCTCTCTAATGACTTCCCTTTCAATGTCCCTGAAATGTTCCCACCCATCCCTGGAAATAATCTCTTCAATGGATCGTCTCGCCTTATCTTCAATCAGTGTATCGGTATCCAGGAAGGATCGCGCCAATCTCTCCGCCACCATCTTTCCCACGGATGTCTTTCCACTGCATCTGTATCCTATTAGCACGATATTCTTCTTAGGCATTTTTCCCAAAATACAACTTTTGATTAATACAAGAACAGTCAGTAATGTCCGGTTAGGACATTACTGGATACCATAAAAAAAGCCGTGGGCGTTATGTCTGCCCACGGCTTGTAATTGTAAAAGAACTATCAACCCATGAACAGACCCGTCCTCCAAAAAGGAAATATAAAGTCCTGCCATGTTTGATATTTTGTCATTTTTGCCCTTTTTTAAGCCGCTAATATAATTGTAGGGGGGATCTTATTAAAAATATGCTTTTTCTGTCAAGACAAAAATTTCCACTTGACTTTATCACTTACGGCCTTTAACATGGTTAACCATGAAATTTACGAACTTGGATATATTTTTTAATAAAGTGCGGGAATGGTGGTGGCTCAGCTTCTCTCTGGAGGCTGGCCTGCCAAGGTAGAATAATGTAATCTGTTGACCGTGGGCACCTCCAAAGGGTCCCACGGTTTTTTATTGTCCATTATAAAGGCCGTGGGGTCAAAACCCCGCGGCCTTTTTTATCCGCCTTTGGGGAAAACCACGGACCTTTCCGTGAATTAATACACGGACACATTATATGCTACAGGGCGATATCGCCCCAATAACTGAGGCTGATGACCGCGTCATAGCCGAAGGCGAAGACGGGTATCTTAATGGGACCGGGGTTTACCCCCGGGGCACCATTCGGGAGTTATAAATTGATGATAAAACCTCCATTTTCCGAATTTGAACACATGGCAAGGCAAGGAAACCTTATCCCGGTCTATCAGGAATTCCTCGCTGACACGGAAACGCCTGTGTCGGCCTATCTGAAGGTCAGGGACGACTCCTATTCCTATCTCCTTGAGAGCGCCGACAGCGGAAGCCAATGGGGACGATACAGCTTTATCGGGTCAAGGCCTTTTCTAAGGGTGGTATCACGGGATCGCGAAATGGAGATCTGGGAGGAAGATAATAAGCGGATATTAAAGGATGTCCGGAATCCTCTCCATGTCCTGAGAGAGCTGAGCAGAGATTTCATGCCAGTGAAAATAAAAGACCTTCCCCCCTTTCAGGGAGGTCTTGTGGGATATGCAAACTACGACCTCATCAGGAAATGGGAGCGGCTTCCGGGTATCTTACCGGGTGACGAAAGCCTCCCGGAGGCGATCTTCGTGGCCTGTCGCCGTATTATCATCTTTGATCATCTCACCCACAGGATAAAGGTGGTCGCCTTTGCCCGCGTCAAACCCGGCGAAGACCTTAAAGACTCTTACGAGCGAGCCAATGAGGAAGTCAATGACACCATCGAGAAGCTGCGACGGCCGATCTCTGATGTCCAGTCGAAAAAGCCCCTTTCCATCTCCAAACTTTCGTCTAATTTCAAGAGGGAGGACTTTAAGGAGGCGGTCCAAAGGGCCAAAGATTATATAGTCGCAGGAGATGTGATTCAGGTTGTGCTATCCCAGAACTTTTCAGGAGAATTTTCCGGGGAGGATTTTACACTCTACCGGAACCTGCGAAGTGTCAATCCCTCGCCCTATATGTTCTATCTCAATTTCGGTGACATAAAGTTCATCGGAGCCTCTCCCGAGATACTTGTCCGTCTCACGGACGGGCGGATCGAACTCCGGCCCATAGCAGGCACCCGCCCCAGGGGAGCGACTGAGGAGGAAGATCAATTGCTGGAAAAAGAACTTATGGCCGATCCCAAGGAACGTGCCGAGCATATTATGCTGGTTGATCTGGGGAGAAACGATGCCGGAAGGGTCGCGGCAGCCGGATCAGTGAAGGTTCCGCGCCTAATGGAGGTGGAGCGTTATTCTCATGTAATGCATATCGTGTCAAGGGTGGAAGGGCGCCTGAGGGACGACATGGACTGTTTTGACCTTTTTATGTCAGCGTTCCCCGCAGGAACGGTCAGCGGCGCCCCCAAGATCCGCGCCATGGAGATCATCAGCGAGCTGGAGCCCACCCAGAGGGGCCCCTATGCCGGGGCCGTCGGATATTTCGGCTTCAGCGGAAACATGGACTTCTGCATTACCATCAGGACCATCACCATTGCGCACAATCGTCTCTCAATCCAGGTGGGAGCCGGCATTGTCGCGGATTCGTTACCGGAAAATGAATACCAGGAGACATTGAGAAAGGGCGAAGCCATGTTCAGGGCAATTGAAAAGGTGAGAGAAAATGATTCTGCTTATTGATAACTATGATTCCTTTACATACAACCTGGTACAGATGCTGGTGGGGGTGAAACTGGAGGTAAAGGTCTTTCGGAACGACCAGATCGACATTGAAGGGATACAATCCATCGGGCCTTTGGCGCTGATGATATCTCCGGGCCCCTGTACGCCTGAAAAGGCTGGGATTTCAATTGAGGCAATCAGGAATTTCGGACGTAAGATTCCCACCCTCGGGGTATGCCTCGGGCATCAGGCCGTTGCCGCGGCCTATGGAGCCAGGGTGGTCAGGGCGGACCGTATCATGCACGGTAAGACTTCCATGATTTTCCATGACGGTCACGGCATTTTTTCGGGCCTGCCGGATCCTTTTGAGGCGGTGCGCTATCATTCATTGATCGTGGAAGAGGTTTCCCTTCCCGATTGTCTTGAAATAAGCGCCTGGACAAAGGAAGGTGAAATAATGGGCTTGAGGCACCGGGAACATCCCGTGGACGGGGTCCAGTTTCACCCTGAATCCATATTGACAAAGACAGGCCCAAGGCTTATTCAAAATTTTTTTGATAGGGGGAGGATCATACCATGATTAGAGAATTGATCGTAAAGATAGTTGGTGGCGAGGACCTGACAGAAAAGGAGATGGAAAAGGCCATGGACGAGATCATGTCGGGTAAGGCCACACCCGCCCAGATCGGGGCCTTTATTACTGCCCTGAGGCTGAAAGGTGAGACCGTGGATGAGATCACAGGCGCCGCCAGGACAATGAGGGCAAAGGCGACAAAGATCGAAGTGGGCAATCACCTGGTGAATCTCGACAGGGACGACATTAATATAGAAGAAGAGACCATCCTCGACATCGTCGGTACGGGCGGGGACGGCACACGAACCTTTAATGTCTCCACCACAACCGCCTTCGTAGCGGCCGGAGCCGGCCTCAAGGTAGCCAAGCACGGCAACAGGGCAGTGTCCAGCATGTGCGGGAGCGCGGACGTGCTTGAAAATCTGGGAGTCAATCTGGATATCGCGCCGAAAGATGTGGAACGGTGCGTCAAGGAGATCGGAATCGGCTTTCTGTTCGCGCCCATCTTTCATGGCGCCATGAAGCACGCGGCCGGTCCAAGGAAGGAAATTGGTATCCGGAGTATATTTAATCTCCTCGGTCCGGTCACAAACCCGGCCGGCGCGTCCGTGCTTGTACTCGGGGTCTATGATCCTGCTCTTACGGAAAAGATCGCCCTTGTGCTAAAAAGACTCGGGACCAGGGAGGCCTTTGTGGTCTGCGGTGAGGGGACATTCGATGAGATAAGCATTTGCGGTCCAACAAGGGTCTCGCACCTGAAAAAGAGCGAGGTCCACACCTTTCAGATCACGCCGGAAGATTATGGCCTAAGGAGGGCGCTGCTTGATGATATTGTGGGTGGCAACGCCAGCGAAAACGCGGATATAATAAGAAACATCCTTGACGGGGAAAAGGGGCCCAAAAGAGACATGGTCTTGCTGAATGCCTCGGCGGCCTTTGTCGGGGCCGGTATCGCCAATGATTTTTTTGAAGGAATCAAGACAGGGGAAGATTCCATAGACTCGGGCAGGGCCCGTGAAAAGCTGGAAAGGCTGATAGAATTCACGCGGAATTGCTGACAAGGATGTTTCCCTTGTGCCCTGAGCCCTGTGCCTTACGCCCTTATAGCATTCTTCCGAGTCTGGTTTTGGGGTTAATAATTTCAATTATTCCGTGTTATTCATTAAGGTATCCGCTATGCACCCACGTCTAAAAGAGATCCTTGAAGAGAAAAAGAGTGAAGTTGCGAGGCTGAAGAGAGAGGGTTTGAATTTCCACGATGATGATTTGCCCGCTATACGCGACTTTAAGAAAGCCATTTCTCTTCCCGGAAAGATCTCCTTGATCGCCGAGATCAAGTTTGCCTCACCCTCCGTGGGCATGATCCGTGAAAAGACCGATCCCCTTTTAATCGGAAGGATCTATGAAGAGGCTGGGGCATCGGCCATATCGCTTATAACTGATCAGAAATTTTTCAATGGAGACCTGGAGACACTTCCAAAACTTAAGAATAACGTCTCTTTGCCTGTTCTCCGGAAGGACTTTGTCATCGATGAGATACAGGTGAGGGAAGCCTCTCTCTATGGGGCTGACGCGGTGCTCCTGATTGCTCGTGTCCTTTCCGGGGAGCAGTTAAAGGAATTTATCTCTGTCTGTTCCGGATTGGGAATGACTCCTTTGACAGAGGTCCATGATCGTTATGACCTTGAAAAGGCCGTCGAGTGTGGGGCCGAGGTAATAGGCATCAATAACCGTGATCTTTCAAGTTTCGAGGTGGACATCAGCACGACGTTCATGCTGGCCCCATTGGTGCCCGGTAAATGTACCATTGTCTGTGAGAGCGGCATAGAGGATGGAAGGGCTGTCCGAGCACTTAGAGGCAGGGGCATTCATGCCGTCCTTGTGGGTTCTTCCCTTATGAAAAGCGACGATTTGACCATGAAGACAAGGGAGATTGTGGAGGCCGGGTACTAACTTCGCCATTACCCTTTTTTCCAGCCGGGCTGGAGGCCCTCTTGGCCGGAGGCGAGGGGATATCTGTCAGTTAGGCTAAAAGCGCAAGACAAACTCTAAATTCAGGAAAAAAGCTTTAGGGTTTATCCCCTTACGCCTTACGCCCTGCGCCATTAGCCTCTAATTCATATCCCCTTGAGAAAAAGATCGTATCCTTACCTTATTGTAAAAACTGATTCAGGAATAATGCGCCAGTAATGGTAAAGATCAAGATATGCGGTATAACGAATTTGGAAGACGCGTCCATGGCGGTAAGGCTGGGGGCCCAGGCCATTGGCTTCATCTTCGCCCCCAGCCCGAGACAGGTAAAACCGGAAAAGGCACGGGATATTATCAAGGAAATCCCTCCATTTGTGAAGAGCGTCGGGGTCTTTGTTGATGAAGATCCGGCCGTAATTAGGGAGATTATCCAATTCTGCGGAATTGATCTCATTCAGTTTCATGGAGGTGAGTCGCCCGATATCTGTGGGGAATTTATGCCCCGGTCTATCAAGGCGATAAGGATCAAGGACGATTTGACTCCCGGATCCATCGAATCCTATCGCGGAAAGATTCGGGCCCTGCTTCTTGACACCTTTTCCGAAGGCAGGGCAGGCGGTACGGGCAGGAGCTTTGACTGGAACCTGGCGATAAAGATAAGGGAAATGGGCATCCCGATTATATTGGCTGGGGGCCTTGGCCCACACAATATCGAGGATGCGATCTCACGGGTAAGACCATACGCCGTGGATGTAAACAGCGGGATTGAAGAAAGGCCGGGTAAAAAGAATCATAAGCTGATGAAGGAGATGTTTGAGAGAATAGCGAAAACAAGGAGATAGGAGTCAGAATTCAGGACCACCTCTATTCTGGCTCCTGACTCCTGACTTCTTCTTTAACATATGTTCGGAGGTTTTTTTAAAAATGATAACAACACGCTACTACGGAGATTTTGGGGGCTCCTATATCCCCGAGATACTCGTTGCCACCTTTGATCAGTTGACAAAGGCCTTTGAGGATGCCAGGAATGACCCCGCTTTTTGGGAGGAATACGTGGATCTCATGTCCACCTATTCATGCCGGCCCACGCCCCTGACCTTTGCTGAAAACCTCACCGCACACTTCGGTGGACCGCGTATCTATATTAAAAGGGAAGACCTGAACCACACTGGGGCCCATAAGGCGAACAATGTTATGGGACAGGGCCTCCTTGTAAAGCGGATGGGAAAAACGCGGGTAATCGCCGAGACGGGCGCTGGACAGCACGGTGTGGCCACCGCCACCATGGCGGCAAAATTCGGATTCGAGTGCACAGTCTATATGGGTGAGGTGGATATGGAGAGACAGAGGCCCAATGTCTTCTGGATGGAACGTCTTGGCGCCAGGGTCATCCCTGTGAGAGACGGTACCAGGATATTGAAGGATGCCATTAATGAGGCCTTAAGGGACTGGGCCACCAACATGGACAACACCCACTATGTCCTCGGTACAGCATGCGGGGCACATCCCTTCCCTGAAATGGTCGCCTATTTCCAGTCCATCATCGGCAAAGAGGCCCGCGGGCAGGTCCTTGAAAAGGAGGGAAAACTTCCGACCAGGGTCTACGCCTGCGTCGGAGGAGGCTCCAACGCATTAGGGATATTCAGCGGTTTTTTTGATGACCCCGTGGAACTGGTTGGGGTGGAGGCGGGTGGCAAGGGGCTGGAAACCGGCCTTCACGCCTCGAGGCTGGCTTCAAGAGATGGGAGCCCCGGGGTGGCCCAGGGGTATAGGACATATTTTCTCCAGGACAGCGACGGGCAGATGAAGGAGACCCATAGCGTGGCAGCGGGACTGGACTACGTGGGTGTTTCGCCCATACTCGCCTCCCTTAAGGAGGAGGGAAGGGTCCGGTTTGAATCTGCGACTGACTATGAAGTCCTTGATGCCTTTTCCCTCACGCTCTTAAAGGAAGGCCTGATCCCGGCCCTGGAATCGGCCCACGCCTTTGTTCAGGCCTTCAAGGAGTCCCCTGGTATGACTGGAGACGATGTCATCATCATTAACCAGTCAGGGAGGGGTGATAAGGACATATTCACGATCGCAGACGCCTTCGCTGATCCGGAATGGCGGAAATTCATTATAGAGAAAGCGAAGAAATACAATGCTTGAATCATACCTTCAAAACAGGTTGCGCCAAAAGGATATCCTTTTAATGACCCATATCGTCCTGGGATATCCGTCCTTTGAGGAGAGTTACAGGATCATTAAGGAGATGGTCGGGGCCGGTGTCGATCTGATGGAATTGCAGATACCTTTTTCAGAGCCAACCGCGGACGGTCCGGTAATTGCCCAGGCAAATCAGAAGGCCCTCCAACAAGGTGTCAGGGTGGAGGAATGCCTCGGATTTGCCGATAAAATCACCAGGGCCTTTGACATACCTTTCCTGATCATGAGCTACTACAACATCCCCTTTAAATACGGTATAAAAAAATTTGCTTCCACTTTGAAAAATTCCGGACTTAAAGGGGCGATCATACCCGACCTCCCCCCTGAAGAGGGACAGGACTACCTTGAGGCAATGGGAGAGAATGATCTCGATCCTATTCTTATTTTTTCACCCACTACATCCCTTGAACGAATGAAATATCTTGCCTCCTTTGCCAGGGGCTTTGTGTACTGCGTTGCAAGAAAGGGGGTCACAGGAGAAAACACGGATTTTACGGAAGAACTGGCCCTCTATCTCTCCCGATGCCGCGAAAGTAGCGGCCTTCCCCTTGCGGTGGGCTTCGGGATCAAGGACAGGGCGGATATCGAATTTTTGAAAGGCAAGGCGGATATTGCCGTGATCGGCAGCCAGACACTCAGGATCGTGGACGGGGAAGGGATTGATGCGGTGGGTGATTTCATTCGTAGCCTTTAAAAGGTGTTTTCATGATGAACAATAGGGATTAGGGTTCAGGGATCAGTTTGTATCTGACTCGAAAGCCCATATATTTCATATTTCGGAAAAGATTTTGTCATTTTATAACTGACTACTACTAAGTCCATGGCTTTCTGCCACACTTCCAGATCTCTATAACTTTTCACCATCATTTCATTTCCATCTCTTATCCCTAACCCCTGCTTCCCGATCCCTGATCCCCACCCCCTGTTTCCCGCTTTTCAAAGTACATTAATCACATTCAACCATCCAGGTCTCTTCTTAATGGTTTCCTGGATTGCTCCTCGCGGCCCAAGGACCTTTACCAGGCCCTCGTTCTTTACAAAATCAAGCACATCGGCAAAGGACCTGAAGTCCGCCCCTTTGGCGCCCAGAATCTCCTCACGCATTTTCTGGCGATCCTCATCCGTCTCACCTGAAAGTTCATAGATCATCGAGGCGTACCCCTTTGCGTCCGGGAGTTTATAATCATCCATATCCCCTATAGCCCCGATAATTCCTTTGGTGATCTCATCATTACTCAGATCCAACTTTCTCAGATACTGGGCGGACTGATCGAACACCTCAAGGGTCTGAAGGAGATTCGGATCCCTATATGAAACAAAAGTCAGAGTACCTGATAGGCGATCAAAGAGACAAAAGGCCCCATAGGCCCCGCCCTGCACGCGGACTCGATCCCATAACCAGGAATTACGCAGAAAACGGCATATCACGAGACTGGAGCCGTCAAAGCTGTAGCCCGATTTGTATACATTCGCTCCCTTTCCTACATAATTCACCTGCGACGGGATAGTCAGGCCCTCGAAACCGGGCAACTCTTCGGTGGACCATTCCGTGACAGGTATTTCCGAGGCGGGCAATGTATCCAGAAAATTATTGACCTGGGGTTTCAAATGAGACCAGCCATCCTCATCCAGCGTGACATTGAGGAGCATTGTGTCCCGGTTAATGAGTATGCGATGAATCTCCTCGAGATCCTTGAGGACCTTGGGCCAATCATCGTCAATGGTTGCGGCAAGTTTACGAAGAAAAAAGAGCTGGCTTAGCCCATGTAGTTGTTCCGCCACCCAGTCCGCCTCGCTGAAATGGGACCTCAGGCGCAGATTGACCACCTGGTGCCCTGCGGGTATCAGTTTCTGCTCTTCCCTGGCCTTTGCCTCAAGTACCATCTGTCTGAATCGTTCCCTGTTTTCAAGCCTGACTGTCAAGAGCACATCACGCAGTATCTCAAGCATATCAGCAGTCTGTTCAGACATGGCCTTTCCCCTTAAAAAGAGCCAGGCAATGCCCCTGTCGCCGGCCTTGACCATGGATGTGTGAAAGGTCGGCGCAATGCCTCCTGTCTTCCTGCTTATACGCTGCGTAATGGACACATAGTCCTCTTTCTCCGTCCCCATCTCAAGGAGGGCCCTTCCAAATAGACGCACATAGGGCAAATATCTCTGCGGAAGGGCACGTAAATTAAAGCCCATGTCCATATAGGCGATCCCGTTTGTAAAGAGATCATGATAGAGTGTGCGTGTGCCTCCTTCTTCCATGGCTTCCAAGGGAAGAGTTTTGTTCATCTTGTCCAGGTCTGAAAGCCTCAGCATGGGTATGGTCGCCAGGGACTCGGGAGGATCTGGGGCCGCCTGTAACTCTTTCAGTTCTATGGTCTCGTTGATAACCGCCTGCAGATCTTTTATTTCTTGTCT